>NZ_JBFUEB010000015.1:0-84620 GCF_056404395.1 Rhizobacter sp. P2_D12
ATCGATGACGGCCGGCGGCAGATCCGCTTCTATGGCCAGTTGCTGGAGCTGTCGCGCTACGAGTACGGCCTGCTGAAGACGCTGGTGTCGCGGCCGGGCCATGTGTTCTCGCGCGACACGCTGCTCGAGCGCGTGTGGGACGACGCCACCGAGAGCCTGGACCGCACCGTCGATGCGCACGTGAAGACGCTGCGCGCGAAGATGAAGCTCGTCGCGCCGGGGCTGGAGCCGATCAAGACGCACCGCGGCACCGGCTACGCGCTGGCCGAGGACCTGCCGGCCAGCAAGCCGGAGAGCTGACATCTCGAAGCGAACCCGGATCTTCGTCGGCATCCTGCTCGCCTACGCCTTCGGTGTCGGCGTGCTGATGTACCGCCTGCTCGGCGACATCGACCCGCGCTACCGCGAGTCGGCCGAGGAGTCGCTGGTCGAGACCGCGCACCTGATCGCCGCGACGCTGGAGGCGTCGTCGAGCGACGGCACGCTGCGCGCCCAGACGCTGGCGCCGGTGTTCGAGTCGCTGTATGCGCGGCGCTTCAAGGCCGACATCTTCGGCTTCGAGAAGACGCGCGTCGAGCTGCGGCTGATCGTCACCGACCGCGTCGGCAAGGTGGTGTTCGACTCGACGCAGCGCCACCTCGGCGAGGACTATGCGCAGTGGCACGACGTCTGGCGCGCGCTGCAGGGCGAGTACGGCGCGCGCACCACGCCCGACATCGACAACGACAACCGCACCGCGGTGATGTACGTGGCCGCGCCGGTGCGCGCGCGCAACGGGATCATCGGCGCCGTCAGCGTCGGCAAGCCGGTGCAGAGCTTCGGCCAGTTCGTCGACGCGGCGCGGCGCAAGACGCTGCTGGTCGGCGCGACCTCGGTGGTGGCGGTGCTGCTGCTGGTGGTGATCGTCTCGGTGTGGCTGGTGCGGCCGTTCGGGCTGATCGCCGACTACGTGCGCTACGTGCGCGCGCAGCGCAGCTTCAGCCTGCCGCGGCTCGGTCGGCGCGCGCTGGGCGCGATCGGCGCGGCCTACGACGAGATGCGCGATGCGCTGGCCGGGCGCAACTACGTGGCCGACTACGTGCAGACGCTGACGCACGAGGTGAAGAGCCCGCTGTCGGCGATCCGCGGCGCGGCCGAGCTGCTGCAGGAGCCGATGCCGGACGCCGACCGCGCGCGCTTCGTCGCCAATATCGCGCGCGAGACGCACCGCATCCAGGAGCTGGTCGACCGCATGATGGAGCTGACGGCGCTCGAATCGCGGCGCAGCCTGGAGCGGCGCGCGCCGGTGGCGCTGCGGCCGCTGATGAACGAGCTGGCAGCCAGCGCGCAGGGCGCGGCGGCGGCGCGCAAGCAGGCCATCGTCGTCGAGGACGGGCCGGATGCGAGCGTCGACGGCGATGCCTTCCTGCTGCAGCGGGCGCTGTCGAACCTGCTCGACAACGCGCTCGATTTCTCGCCGGACGGCGGCACGGTGCGGTTGTCGCTGCGGCCGAACCGCCGCACGGTGGACCTGTGCGTGCACGACGACGGCCCCGGCATTCCGGACTACGCCGAGTCGAAGGTGTTCGAGAAGTTCTATTCGCTCGCGCGGCCGCATTCGCGCAAGAAGAGCACCGGGCTGGGCCTGGCTTTCGTCAGCGAGATCGCCGAGTTGCACGAGGGGCGCATCACGCTGAAGAACGCCGCGGCCGGCGGCGCGATCGCCACCCTCTCGCTGCCGTTGAACGCGTAGCCCGGCTTCACGCGCACTTCACACAGCAGCGCGTCAGCCTTCGAACCCGCTTCGCATGCGGGCCCGATTCTCCGGTCCACGCGCCCGCCCCGTGGCGCGCCCAGGAGAACACCCCATGCCCCCGCTGCGCCGCGTCCCGTTCCACCCGCTGCGTCCTCTCACCCACGTCGGTCGCGTGCTGTTGTGCATCGCGCTGTCGCTGTTCGCCGCGATCCTCACGCTGGCCTGGTCGCCGGCCCGCGCCGACGACTCCGAGGCCCCGAAGGCCGAGAGCCCCTACTTCTTCATCGACAGCGACGACCCCGGCACCGACCGCCTGCCGCTCAAGTCGACCCAGGTCGACGTGCGCATCAGCGGCGTGATCGCCGACGTCAGCGTCACCCAGCACTACCGCAACGAAGGCCAGCGCCCGATCGAGGCGCGCTACGTGTTCCCCGGCTCGACGCAGGCCGCCGTGTACGGCATGACCGTGCGCCTGGGCAACCGGCTGCTGACCGCACGCATCCGCGAGAAGCAGCAGGCGCGCATCGAGTACGACGCCGCGAAGCGCGAGGGCAAGACCAGCGCGCTGCTCGAACAGCATCGGCCCAACGTGTTCGAGATGAACGTCGCCAACATCCTGCCCGGCGACGACGTCGCGGTGGAGCTGCGCTACACCGAGCTGCTGGTGCCGACCGACGCGCAATACGGCTTCGTCTTCCCCACCGTCGTCGGGCCGCGCTACAACAGCCCGAGCGGCGCCGCGGCGCGCGAGACCTGGGCTGCCACGCCCTACCTGCGCGCCGGCGTCGAACCGAAGAGCGCGTTCGACCTGAAGCTGCGCGTCGACGCGCCGGTCGCGGTGAAGGACCTGGCCTCGCCGTCGCACGACATCCGCGTGCAGGGCGCCGACACCGCCCACGCGATGGTCACGCTGGCCGAGACCACCCGGCCCTCGAACAACCGCGACTTTCTGCTGAACTACCGCCTGGCCGGCGACCGCATCGAATCGGGCCTGATGCTCTACCGCGGCGACGACAGCAGCGGCGGCGAGAACTTCTTCCTCGCGATGGTCGAGCCGCCGAAGGCCGTGCCGCTGCAGCAGATCAATCCGCGCGACTACATCTTCGTCGTCGACATCTCGGGCTCGATGCGCGGCTACCCGCTGGACACCGCCAAGGTGCTGCTGCAGAACCTGATCGGCAGCCTGCGCCCGAGCGACACCTTCAACGTGATGCTGTTCTCCGGCAGCAACCGCATGCTGTCGCCGGAATCCGTGCCGGCCACGCGCGCCAACATCGAGCGCGCGCTGCAGACGCTGCAATCCACCACCGGCGGCGGCAGCACCGAGATCGTGCCGGCCTTGAAGCGCATCGCGGCGCTGACCAAGGCCGACGACGTCTCGCGCAGCGTGATCGTCGTGACCGACGGCTACGTCACCGTCGAGTCCGAGGTGTTCCAGCTGGTGCGCCGCAACCTGAACCAGTCGAACGTGTTCGCGTTCGGCATCGGCAGCAGCGTCAACCGCAACCTGATCGAAGGCATCGCGCGCGCCGGCCAGGGCGAAGCTTTCATCGTCACCAAGCCGGCCGAGGCTGCGGCCCAGGCCGAGCGGCTGCGCCGCCTGATCGATGCGCCGGTGCTGACGCAGGTGAAGGCGCGCTTCGAGGGCCTGGACGTGTACGACGTCGAACCGGCACAGCTGCCCGACGTGCTGGGCGGCCGACCGGTGCTGTTGCATGGCAAGTGGCGCGCCCAAGCTGGCGTGCCGGCGGCCGGCAAGCTGGTGCTGGAAGGCCGCGCGGCCGACGGCCCGTGGCGCCAGGAGCTGCTGGTCGCCGGGCATGAAGAGCAGGCCTCTGCCGCCCTGCGCCACCTGTGGGCGCGCCGGCGCATCGCGATGCTGGGCGACCAGGAGGCGCTGATGGGCGGCAATGCCGAGAAGGACGCCATCACGACGCTGGGCCTCAAGTACAGCCTGCTGACGCAGTACACCAGCTTCATCGCCGTCGACCAGGTGGTGCGCAACCCGACCCCGGAGCTCGCGCCCACCGTCGACCAGCCGTCGCCGCTGCCCGAAGGCGTGGCCGAGACGGCCCTGGGCGCCGAGGTGCCGAGCACGCCGGAGCCGGCCGCCTGGCTCGCGCTCCTGGTGGTGATCGCCGTCGCCGGCGTCGCGTTGCAGCGCCGCCGCGCGGCATGAGGCCTGCCCATGGCCACCGTGTTGTCCACCTCGCCCATCGGCCGCTGGCTGGGGCGCTTCGAGGCCATGCCGCCGGTGGCGTGGCTCGGCTTGCAGGCACTCGCGCTGTGGCCGCATGGACGCTGGGCCGCACAGCGGCTGGCCGATGGATCGGACGATCCGCTCGGGCTGGTGGCCGCCGCGGTGCTGCTGGCCTGGCTGGCCTGGCATGCCGGCGAGATGCGCGGTTCGCCGCGGCCGGCGTGGTGGATCGCGTCGGGCGTGCTGACGGCGCTGGCGACGCTGTCGCTCGCCGTCGCGCCGCCCTTGGCCGGCGCGCTGCTGGCCGTCGCGGCGTTGGCGTGCAGCTGGCGCGCGTTCGGGCCCTCGGGCCGCGCGACGCTGCCGCTCGCCGGTCTCGCAGTGCTGTCGCTGCCGGTCATCTCGTCGCTGCAGTTCTACGCCGGCTTTCCGCTGCGGCTGGTGACCGCGCAGTGCAGCACCTGGCTGCTGCAGCTGGCCGGCCTGGCGGCCGGGCGCAGCGGCACCGCGATGCAGGTCGAGGGGCGGTTGATCATCGTCGACGCGCCCTGCTCGGGCGTGCAGATGGTGTGGATGGCCTACTTCTGCGCCTGTGCGGTGGCCGCCTTCGCCGGCTTGCGCGAGCGCAGCTTCGTCCGGCGCCTGCCGTGGGTGGGCGCGGCGGTGCTGGGCGGCAACGTGCTGCGCAACACCGCGCTGGTGGCGCTGGAGGCACGCGGGCCGGTCGCCGAATGGCTGCACCAAGGCATCGGCCTGGGTGTGCTGGCGCTGGTGTGCGCCGGGGTCGTGATGCTGATGCGGGAGGCCGATGATGCTGAAGCGAAATGACCGCGACGGCCTGCGGCACAAGCTGGCGTTCGCGCTGCTGCTCATCGTCTGCGCGACGGTGCCGGCCTGGACCGCGCCGCGCGAGCGCTCGAACGACTCCGCCGCCGCCGCCGAGTGGCCGCGCGACTGGGACGGCCGCACGCTGCGCCCGCTGGCGCTCAGCCCGGTCGAGCAGCGCTTCGCCGCGCACTTCCCGGGCCGCATCGCGCGGCTGACCGACGGCACCCAGGTGCTGGTGCTGCGCGACGTGCAGGCCCCGACCCGCATGCTGCACCCGGCCGCCGACTGCTACCGCGGGCTCGGCTACCGCATCGAGAACGCGCAGCTGGAGCGCGACAACGCCGCGCGCCTGTGGCGCTGCTTCGTCGCCGAGCGCGACGGCCGGCGCACCCGCGTCTGCGAGCGCATCGTCGACGCGCAGGGCCGGGCGTTCACCGATGCGTCGAGCTGGTTCTGGGCCGCACAGCTCGGGCAGAGCACCGGGCCGTGGCAGGCCGTGACGCTGGCGAGGTCGCTGTGAGGCGCTGGGGTTTGACGCTGGGGCTCGTGCTGGCGGGACTGCTGCTCGCGGCCTTGGGCAGCGCGTTCGCCATGCTGCGGCTGCTGCGGCCGGTCGACGGCGAGTGGGCCGAGACGTTGCACCTCGGCCCGTGGCAGCGCCAGGTCAGCGTGCCGGCGCTGATCCGGCTCGCGACCCACCCGGTGATGCTGCGCGTGCTCGAGGACCGCGCGCTGCGCACGCCGTTCGGTCGCGTGCGACTCGCGGCGGACGGGCCCGACGGGTGGCGCGGCGAATGCGCGCCGTGCGCGCTGCGCGGCATCGGCGTGCCGGGCGATCCGGTGCGGCTGAAGCGCATCGGCTTCACGCTGTCGCGCGACGCCGACATGAACCTGCACGGCCGGTTCGCGCTCGGCGAAGAAGCACGCGCCGTGCGGGGCCGCTGGCGCGCGGTGCTGACACCGCAGCAGCTGCTGATCGAGGCGAGCGCGGACGACACGCCGGTCGCCGACGCCTTTGCGCTGTTCGCCGCGTCCATCCCCGAGCTGCCCCGGGCGCAGATCGACGGCCGCCTGCGCTTCGACCTGGACCTGCGGCTGCCGGCGCGCACGCTGCGCTTTCGCCCGCAGGTCGACGGCTTGCGCGTTGCCGGGCTCGGCACCGAGGTGCTGATGAATGCCGTGCCCAGCTGCGCCGGCAGCGTACCGGTGCCGGCGAGCGGTTTCGGCACCTGGCTGCCGCGCGCGGTGATCGCGGCCGAGGACCAGCGCTTCTTCGAGCACACCGGCTACGACGCCGACGAGATCGCGAGCGCGATGTCGTTCGAGCCGCAGCGCGGTGCCAGCACGCTGTCGCAGCAGGTCGCGCGCCTGGTCTACACCGGCGGGGCACACGGCCACGTGCGCAAGCTGCGCGAGCTGCTGTACGCGGTCGAGCTCGACCGCACGCTGGGCAAGGCGCGCGTGATGCACCTCTACCTGTCGCTGGTGCCGTGGGGCGAAGGCCGCTGCGGCGCGCATGCCGCGGCCTGGCACCTGCTGCACAAGCGCGCCGACCGGCTGACGCCGGCCGAGGCGGCCTGGCTCGCGAGCCTGCTGCACAACCCGGATCTCGAACTGGCGCGCTGGTCGGCCAGCGGTGCGGTCAACGGGCCGCGGCTGCGCTGGGTGATGTCGCAGCTGCGCCCGCTGCCGAAGCCGCCGGCGCGGGCGGCTGCCAACACCGCGGCCGGGGCTACAGCCGGCCCGGTGCAGCAGGCGTTGACGCTGGCGCTGGCCCGTTGAGCCACGCCCGGGCGAGGCCGGCGACGTCGTCGGTCTGCGCCGCTTGCCACACCATCTCCGGAGGCACGACGCGCGTGCCCGGTGGGCTGTGCGGCAGCTGGGCCGCGATCTGCGCGGCCAGTTGCGCCACCTTCTGCGCGCGCACCGGCCGGTCGCGCTGCGGCACCATCAGTTGCAGTTGCGACAGCATCCAATGCGCCAGCCGCTGCGCCGGGTGGGCGGCGCGCTCGTGGGCCGGGGCCTGCGCCGAGCGGATGAACACCAGGTGCTCGAAGCCGAGCGCCGCCACCGCATGCTCGTCCAGGTTGGCGAGGCCGCGCTTCAACGCATCGGGCAGGCTGGCCATCGTGTGCGGCATCACCACCAGCAGGTGGCGCACGCCGCGCGCATGCCATTGCGTGGCCAGCGTGGCCAGTTGTCCGGGCTCCGGGCGGTAGAACGAGACCTCGCGGCCGTTCGCGTGGCGCTCGCGGTCGAACACGATCACGCCGACCGCATCGTCGCCCGCCGGCAGGGCATCGCTGCCGTTCCACAGCAGGGTCTGCAGGCCGCGCAGCGCGGTGCGCGTGGGCTGCGTCACCAGCACGTTGACGGGGGCGAAGGTGCGCGCGGCCAGCAGCTGTTCGAGCAGCGCCGAGCCGAGCGGCCCGCCACCCCCGGCGACCAGCACGCGGTGCAGGCGGGCGTTCGAGCGCGGCACGGATGCATGGCCGGCGCGCAGGGCTTCATCGATCAGCGACATGGCTTGCAGTATCGCGCCCGCATGCCATCATGCGGCTCATCCCTGCCTTCAGGAGACTGCCATGCGCCCCACCCGCCTCGTGCCGCTGTCGCCCCTGTTGCTGCTGGCCTGCCTCGGCCCGGCCGTGCAGGCGCAGACCGCGCCGCCGATCAAGCCCGGTCTGTGGCAGGTGCAGAGCGAGCGCCTGGTCAACGGCCAGAAGGCGCCGGATCCGTCGCAGCGCATGAAGGACATGCCGCCCGAGGTGCGCGCCCGGCTGGAGGCCGCCATGAAGGAACGCGGCGTCGACGCCTCGATGGGTGCCGGCGGCGCGATGAAGATCTGCCTGAGCCGCGAGTCGCTCGACCAGGGCCAGTGGCAGGGCCAGCAGCAGCGCTGCAAGACCGATTTCGGCACGCGCAGCGCGAGCAGCTGGAAGTGGCATTCGGTGTGCACCGAGCCGGCCTCGGAAACCGACGGCGAGGCGATCTTCGCGACACCCGAGAGCTACAGCGTCAAGACCTCGACGACGATGGCGATCAAGGGGCAGACGCGCACCTCGCAGATGACGATCAATGCGAAGTGGCTGGGGGCGGATTGCGGCACCTTGAAGCCGGTGACGGCACCGGCCAAGCCATGAACGAAAAACCCGCCGGGCTTGCGCCGGGCGGGTTCTTGTCGGGACGGCCGACGCTTATTTCTTGCGGTACTTGCGGAGTGCGGCGATCTGGGCAGCCAGCGCCACCAGCTCGTTCTGCGCCTTCGCCAGGTCGAGGTCGCTCTTCGCGTTCTTCAGCGCTTCCTCGGCGATCTTCTTCGCCTCGGTGGCCTTGGCCTCGTCCAGGTCCTTGCCGCGGATCGCGGTGTYGGCCAGCACGGTGACCACGCCCGGCTGCACCTCGAGGATGCCGCCGGCCACGAACACGAACTCTTCCTCGCCGGTGTCGGCGCGCTGGATGCGCACCGCGCCCGGCTTGATGCGGGTGATCAGCGGCGTGTGCCGGGGCAGGATGCCCAGCTCGCCGTTCTCACCCGGCAGCGCCACGAACTTCGCCTCGCCGGAGAAGATGGCTTCCTCGGCAGAGACGACGTCGACATGCAGGGTTGCCATGCTGTTTCCTCAGGTCACTGGATGGTCTTGGCCTTGGCGATCGCTTCGTCGATCGTGCCGACCATGTAGAAGGCCTGTTCCGGCAGGCTGTCGCACTCGCCGTTGACGATCATCTTGAAGCCGCGGATCGTTTCCTTCAGCGGCACGTACTTGCCCGGCGAGCCGGTGAAGACCTCGGCCACGTGGAACGGCTGGCTCAGGAAACGCTGGATCTTGCGCGCGCGCGCCACGGCCAGCTTGTCTTCCGGCGCCAGTTCGTCCATGCCCAGGATCGCGATGATGTCGCGCAGTTCCTTGTAGCGCTGCAGCGTGCCCTGCACCTGGCGGGCCACGGTGTAGTGCTCTTCGCCGACCACGTTCGGGTCGAGCTGGCGGCTGGTCGAGTCCAGCGGGTCGACCGCGGGGTAGATGCCGAGCGACGCGATGTCGCGCGACAGCACCACGGTGGAGTCCAGGTGGGCGAAGGTGGTGGCCGGCGACGGGTCGGTCAGGTCGTCCGCAGGGACGTACACGGCCTGGATCGACGTGATCGAGCCGACCTTGGTCGACGTGATGCGCTCTTGCAGGCGGCCCATTTCCTCGGCCAGCGTCGGCTGGTAGCCCACGGCGGACGGCATGCGGCCCAGCAGTGCCGACACCTCGGTACCGGCCAGCGTGTAGCGGTAGATGTTGTCGACGAAGAACAGCACGTCGCGGCCTTCGTCGCGGAACGACTCGGCGATCGTGAGGCCGGTCAGCGCGACGCGCAGGCGGTTGCCCGGCGGCTCGTTCATCTGGCCGTAGACCATCGCGACCTTCGACTCGGGCAGGTTCTCCAGGTTCACGACGCCGGAGTCGGCCATCTCGTGATAGAAGTCGTTGCCCTCGCGGGTGCGCTCGCCGACACCGGCGAACACCGACAGGCCCGAGTGCGCCTTCGCGATGTTGTTGATCAGCTCCATCATGTTGACGGTCTTGCCGACGCCGGCGCCGCCGAACAGGCCGACCTTGCCGCCCTTGGCGAACGGGCACACCAGGTCGATCACCTTGATGCCGGTCTCGAGCAGGTCCTGCGACGGGCTCAGCTCGTCATAGGCCGGCGGCTTGCGGTGGATGGAGGCGGTCAGTTCCTGGCTGACTTCGCCGCGCTCGTCGATCGGCGCGCCCAGCACGTCCATGATGCGGCCGAGCGTCGCACGGCCCACCGGCACCGAGATCGCCTTGCCGGTGTTGCGCACGGTCAGGCCGCGGCGCAGGCCGTCGGACGAACCCAGCGCAATCGTGCGCACCACGCCGTCGCCCAGCTGCTGCTGCACTTCGAGCGTCAGGGCCGAGCCCTCCATCTTCAGCGCGTCGTAGATCTTGGGCATGGCATTGCGGGGGAACTCCACGTCCACCACCGCACCGATGCACTGAACAATCTTGCCGTCAGCCATGTTTCTTCCTTTGAATCAATTCAGGGGTCAGACCGCCGCCGCACCGGCGACGATCTCGGACAGTTCTTTGGTGATCGCCGCCTGGCGGGTCTTGTTGTAGACCAGCTTCAGCTCGCCGATGACGCTGCCGGCGTTGTCGGTGGCGGACTTCATCGCCACCATGCGCGCCGATTGCTCGGAGGCCATGTTCTCGGCCACCGCCTGGTACACCAGCGCTTCGGTGTAGCGCACCAGCAGCTCGTTGATGACCGTCGGCGCATCCGGCTCGTACAGGTAGTCCCAGCCATGGGTGCCCTTGTCGACCACCAGGCTGTCGGCCGCGAGCGGCAGCAGCTGCTGCACCACCGGCTCCTGCTTCATCGTGTTGATGAAGCGGGTGTAGCAGAGGTACACCGCCTTCAGCTTGCCTTCGGCATAGGCGTCGAACAGCACCTTGACCGGCCCGATCAGCTTGTCGAGATGCGGCTTGTCGCCCAGCTGCGTGGCCTGCGACACCACCTTGACGCCGACGCGGTTCAGGAAGCCCAGGCCCTTGTTGCCGATGGCGACCGCCTCGGACTTCAGGCCCTGCGTTTCCAGCTCGCGCAGCTTGCCGGTGACGGCGCGCAGCACGTTGGTGTTCAGGCCGCCGCACAGGCCCTTGTCGGTGGTCACGACGACGAAGCCGACCGTCTTCGCATCGTCGTTGCCGACCATGAACGGGTGCTTGTACTCGGGCGTGGCCGTCGACAGGTTGGCCGCCAGGTTGCGGATCTTCTCGGCGTACGGACGCGCATGGCGCATGCGGTCCTGCGCCTTGCGCATCTTGGAGGCGGCGACCATCTCCATGGCCTTGGTGATCTTCTTGGTGTTCTCCACCGATTTGATCTTGCCGCGTATTTCCTTGCCTGCTGCCATGACGGAGCTCCTTCTGGCGGCGGATTAGGCGAACGACTTCTTGAAGGCGGCGACGGCAGTGGACAGCTCGGCTTCGGCTTCCTTGTCCAGTTGCTTGCTGTCTTCGATCTTCTTCAGCAGCGCAGCGTGGCTCGACTTCAGGAACTGGTGCAGGCCCGACTCGAATGCCAGGATCTTCTTGACGTCGACGTCGTCCATGAAGCCCTTGTTCACCGCGAACAGCGTCGCGCCCATCAGGCTGATCGGCAGCGGCGAGTACTGGGCCTGCTTCAGCAGTTCGGTGACGCGGGCACCGCGGTCGAGCTGCTTGCGGGTGGMKTCGTCCAGGTCSGAKGCGAACTGCGCGAACGCAGCCAGCTCRCGGTACTGSGCCAGGTCGGTACGGATGCCGCCCGACTGGCCCTTGATCACCTTGGTCTGGGCGGCCGAGCCGACGCGCGACACCGAGATACCGGCGTTGATCGCGGGGCGGATGCCGGCGTTGAACAGCGAGGTCTCGAGGAAGATCTGGCCGTCGGTGATCGAGATCACGTTGGTCGGAACGAAGGCGGACACGTCGCCGGCTTGCGTCTCGATGATCGGCAGCGCGGTCAGCGAGCCGGTCTTGCCCTTGACTTCACCCTTGGTGAAGGCTTCGACGTAGTCGGCGTTGACGCGGGCAGCGCGCTCGAGCAGGCGGCTGTGCAGGTAGAACACGTCGCCCGGGTAGGCTTCGCGGCCCGGCGGGCGGCGCAGCAGCAGCGAGACCTGGCGGTACGCGACGGCCTGCTTCGACAGGTCGTCATAGACGATCAGCGCATCCTGGCCGCGGTCGCGGAAGTACTCGCCCATCGTGCAGCCCGAGTAGGCCGACACGTACTGCATCGCGGCCGATTCGGCGGCCGACGCGGCGACGACGATGGTGTAGTCCATCGCGCCGGCGGCCTCGAGCGAGCGCACCACGTTCTTGATCGACGAAGCCTTCTGGCCGATCGCGACGTAGATGCAGGTCATGTTCTGACCCTTCTGGTTGATGATCGCGTCGATCGCCACCGCGGTCTTGCCGGTCTGGCGGTCGCCGATGATCAGCTCGCGCTGGCCACGGCCGATCGGCACCATCGAGTCGATCGACTTCAGGCCGGTCTGCATCGGCTGGTCGACCGACTTGCGGGCGATCACGCCCGGGGCGATCTTCTCGATCGGCGCCGACAGCTTGGCGTTGACCGGGCCCTTGCCGTCGATCGGCTGGCCCAGCGCGTTGACGACGCGGCCGATGAGCTCGGGGCCCACCGGCACTTCCAGGATGCGGCCGGTGCACTTGACCGTGTCGCCTTCGGAGATGTGCTCGTACTCGCCCAGGATCACCGAGCCGACCGAGTCGCGCTCGAGGTTCAGCGCGAGGCCGAAGGTCGGCTGGCCGTCCTTGGCGGCCGGGAATTCGAGCATTTCGCCCTGCATCACGTCCGACAGGCCGTGGATGCGGCAGATGCCGTCGGTCACCGAGACCACGGTGCCCTGGTTGCGGATGTCGGTCGAACCGGCCAGGCCCTCGATGCGGCTCTTGATCAGTTCGGAAATTTCAGCGGGATTCAGTTGCATTGCTTTCTCCGGTCCGCGGCACGCTGGCCTGCAGGTTGGAATGCTGTCGTCTGCGGCGCCCTTGCGGGTCAGGCCGTCAACGCCACCTTCATTTGTTCGAGACGGGCCTTGACCGAGGTGTCGAGCACCTCGTCGCCGACCACCACGCGCACGCCGCCGATCAGTTCGGGCTCGACCTGGACGCTGGCATCGAGCTTGCGGCCGAAGCGCTTCTCGAGCGACGCGACAACCGCAGCGAGCTGGCCCGCATCCATCGGGAACGCGCTGTAGACCGTGGCCTCCGACACGCCCGAGCGCTGGCTGGCCAGCGCATGGAACTGCAGCGCCACCTCGGGCAGCGCAGCCAGCCGGCCGTTCTCGATCATGGCGCGCAGCAGGTTGCGCAGGTGCTCCGACAGCGGCGTCTTGACCACCGCCGAGATCACGTCGAACACCTGCTCGGCGCTGGTCTTCGGGTTGTCGGCGAACTGGCGCATCTGCACGTCGGCGGCGACCGCGGCCACCGCGTCGAGCTGCCCGGTCACCTGCGCGAGGTCGCCGTTGCCGGAGGCCTTGAACAGGGCTTCCGCATACGGGCGGGCGATGGTTGCGATCTCGGCCATGGTCAGAGTTCCGTCTTCAGGCGGTTCAACAGGTCGGCGTGGACGCCGGCGTTGACTTCCTTGCGAAGGATCTGCTCGGCGCCCTTGACGGCCAGGCCGGCGACCTGCTCGCGCAGGGCCTCGCGGGCCTTCACCGATTCCTGTGCGGCCTCGGCCTTCGCGGCGGCGACGATCTTCGCGGCTTCCTCGCTGGCGCGGGTCTTGGCCTCTTCGACCATCGCCTGGGCCAGGCGCTCGGCATCGGCAAGGCGCTGCGCGGTCTCGTTGCGCGCGGTGGCGAGCTGTTCCTCGACGCGGCGGTTGGCGGCGCTCAGGTCGGCCTTGGCCTTGTCGGCGGCGGACAGGCCGTCGGCGATCTTCTGCGCACGTTCGTCGAGCGCCTTCACGATGGGCGGCCACACGAATTTCATCGTGAACCCGACCAGGATCAGGAACACGATCATCTGCGCGATCAGCGTAGCGTTGATGCTCACGTTGTTGCCTCTGGAACGAAAGAGAGGGAGGTTTCCGGGGGGCCGGAACAGCTTACTTCGGCAGGTTGGCGATCTGGGCCAGGAACGGGTTGGCGGTGGCGAACCACAGCGCGATACCGGTGCCGATGATGAAGGCCGCGTCGATCAGGCCGGCCAGCAGGAACATCTTGGTCTGCAGTTCGTTCATCAGCTCGGGCTGGCGGGCGGCCGACTCGAGGTACTTGCTGCCCATGATGCCGATGCCGATGCAGGCGCCGACGGCACCCAGACCGATGATGAGGCCGGCGGCGAGGGCAACAAAGCTAATGACTTCCATGGTGACTCCTTTTTGGGGTTTGCGAGAGAACGAACGAAAAAACGGGGAACGCGGATCAGTGGTGGTCGTGTGCCTGGCCCACGTAGACGAGGGTCAGCATCATGAACACGAAGGCCTGCAGCGTGATGATCAGGATGTGGAAGATGGTCCACACCGAGCCGGCGATGATGTGGCCGAGGAACAGCGCGATGCCGGTGCCGGTGAAGGCGAAGGCCCCGCCCATCAGCGCGATCAGCATGAAGATCAGTTCGCCGGCGTACATGTTGCCGAACAACCGCATGCCGTGCGAGACGGTCTTCGCGACGAACTCGATCACCTGCATCGCGAAGTTGACCGGGTACAGGAACCACTTGTCGCCGAACGGGGCCGAGAACAGCTCGTGCACCCAGCCACCGGCGCCCTTGATCTTGACGTTGTAGAACAGGCAGACCAGCAACACGCCGAGCGACAGGCCCATCGTGATCGACAGGTCGGCGGTCGGCACGACGCGCAGGTACGGCAGGCCGACGGTGTGCGAGTTGAGCCACGGCAGCAGGTCGACCGGCAGCATGTCCATCGCATTGAGCAGGAAGATCCAGACGAACACCGTCAGCGCGAGCGGCGCGACCATCTTGCGGCTCTGCGCGTTGTGGACGATGCCCTTGGCCTGGCTGTCGACCATCTCGACCAGGATCTCGACGGCGGCCTGGAAGCGGCCCGGGCGGCCCGAGGTCGCCTTGCGTGCGGCCAGCCACAGCAGCCAGCAGCCGATCGTGCCGAGCACGATGGTGAAGAAGACGGAATCGAGGTTGATCACCGAGAAGTCGACGACCCCTTCCTGGTGCTTGTTCTGCAGATGGTGCAGGTGGTGAATGATGTATTCACCGGCGCTTGGGGCGTGCTCTTGGCCTTCGGTCGTCATTCGTGAAACCCTGTATCCATCAGCGGCGGCGCCACAACAGCGCCAGCCAGTTCACTTTCATGCACACCACCATCGTGACCAGCAGCACCGGCCAACTGAGGTTGGGCACAACTTTTGCTGCAATCACCAGCATCGCGATGGCAACTGCAATCTTCAACATTTCCCAGAACATGAACCCGACGGCCGCAGCCACCGGGCTTCCTGCTCCCCGCGTCATTCCCCTGGCCAGCAAGGCCGCCGGAAGAACCACCGCCGCCCCGCCGTACAACGCCGACCAGGCAGCTCCCGAACCCGCGGTGACGGCCGCGATGACCGTGCACAGCACGCCTGCCAGCGCCTGGACCGCCACCACCTTCCAGGGCGACACCTGGGGGATGCTTGCTCGCAAGGCCTGGGCTTCTTCTCGCGTCAGGGTCTTGAAAGCACGGTCGTCGGTTGCATCTTCATCCGACTGACCCTGCCTGGCTCCAGCGTGGGGCGTATTCATTGCTGGAGCTTCATGGCAGGAATCGAATCGAGAGCGGCAAAGCCTCGGGATTATAGGGGCAAGCACGGGGCTTCCCTGACACACGGGGACACGCACGCGAGGGAACTGTGCCGGCTCAGGGGAGTTCGAGGTAGCGCCGGGCCAGGTCCCTGAAGGATTGCACCGATCGGGCGGGGTCGAACGGCGGGCCCAGTTCGTCGCCCAGCAGGCGGCCGACCTCGGGGGCGATCCGCAGCGCCTCGCGGGCATCCAGGAACAATAGCCGGCAGCGCCGCGCCAGCACGTCCTCGACGGTGCGCGCCATTTCCGAGCGCACCGCGAAGCGCACCATCGCCTCGGTCAGGCCGCCGTCGCCATCGCGCCACAGCCAGCGGTCGGCGCCGGGCAGCGCGCGCACGGCCGGCAGGTCGGTGCCGTAGCGGGCCTCGCCGGGGCTTGCGGTCAGCGAAACAGCCGCCTGCACCGGCGCCCCCACCAGCGGCAGCCGCACCGTGACGCCGGCCGGCCGCGCCGCCAGCAGCCCGGCTTCGAAGCAGCGCGCCAGCACGTCCTCGGCCATCGCGCGGTAGGTCGTCCACTTGCCGCCCGTCACGGTGACCAGGCCGGAGCGCCCGACCAGCACCGTGTGCTCGCGCGACAAGGCCTTGGTGTTTCCGCCATCGTCTTCCGGCGGCTTGACCAGCGGACGCAGGCCCACCCACACCGAGCGCACGTCGGCCCGCGTCGGCGCCCGGCTCAGGTAGCGGCCCGATTCGCGCAGGATGAACTCGACCTCGTCGTGGAAGGGTGCCGGCTCGGGCGCCAGGTCGTGCCGTGGCGTATCGGTGGTTCCGAGCAGCGTCTTGCCCAGCCACGGCACCGCGAACAGCACGCGGCCGTCGGCGGTCTTGGGGATCAGCATCGCGTGGTCGCCGGGCAGGAAGCTGCGGTCGACGACCAGGTGCACGCCCTGGCTGGGCGCGACCATCGGCGCGCGGCTCGGTGCATCGGGCTCACGGTCGAGGTCGCGGATCGCGTCGACCCAGACGCCGGCGGCGTTGACGATGCAGGCGGCGTGCAGGCTGAAGCGCTCGCCGCTCTCGCTGTCGTGGGCCAGCAGGCCCTTGACGCGGCCGCCCTCGCGCAGCAGCCCGTCGACGCGGCAGTGGTTGACGACGCAGGCACCGCGCTCGACGGCGGTGCGCGCCAGCGTGACCGCCAGCCGGGCGTCGTCGAACTGGCCGTCCCAGTACTTGACGCCGCCGTGCAGGCCGTCGGGCCGCACGCCGGGCAGCAGCGCGCGTGTCTGCGCGGTCGACAGAAGCTGCGTATCGCCCAGCCCGCGCCGGCCCGCCAGCGCGTCGTAGAGCTTCAGGCCGATGCCGTAGAACCAGCGCTCCCACCAGCGGTAGCCGGGCATCACGAAGGCGAGCGGCTGCGCCAGGTGCGGCGCGTTCGCGAGCAGCGTCGCGCGCTCGTGCAGCGCCTCGCGCACCAGCGCGACGTTGCCCTGCGCCAGGTAGCGCACGCCGCCATGGACCAGCTTGGTCGCGCGCGACGAGGTGCCCTTGGCGAAGTCCTCGGCCTCGAGCAGCACGACACGCAAGCCGCGCGCCGCCGCGTCGAGCGCGACGCCGAGCCCGGTCGCGCCGCCGCCGATCACCGCCAGGTCCCAGGGCGATGGATCGCGCAGCCGCGCGAGCTGCTCGTTGCGGTCCATCAGCCGCCGCCGGGCCGCCCCAAGGCGGCTGAGCGCCCCCTCGGGGGGCAGGAATGACGTGACGTGGGGGCCGTCATCCTCTCAGCCGAAGAGGGTGGCGGGGAGTCCGGGGACGGCGACCCGGAACGCCAGCACGCGGCCGGCCAGAGGCTGATTCGCCAACTCATCGGCCGGCCGCTTCTCGCGCGAGGTCGTCACGTACAGCGTCTTCAGGTCGGCACCGCCGAAGCACGGCATGGTCGCGCAGCGCACCGGCAGCTTCAGCTCGTCCAGCACCTCGCCCGACGGCGACAGGCGCAACAGGCGCTGGCCCTCGAACATCGCGGCCCAGTAGGCGCCCTCGCTGTCGACCGCCGCGCCGTCGGGGCGACCGCCGTAGGTGGCGAGGTCCTGGTCCGGCTGCTTCAGCGGGAAGCGCGCGAACACGCGGCGCGGTCCGGGCCGGCCGGTGGCGCCGTCGAAGTCCATCGCGAACACCGTGTGCGAGGTGGTGTCGCTCCAGTACATCGTGCGGCCGTCCGGGCTCCAGGCCAGGCCGTTCGACACCGTCACGTCATCGGCGACGCGCTGCAGCGCGCCGTCGCTGAAGCAGTACAAGGCCGCCAGCGCCGGCTTGCGCGGCTCGTAGATCGTGCCGACCCAGAAGCGGCCCTGCGGGTCGCACTTGCCGTCGTTGAAGCGTTCGAGCGCGGGGTCGTACGGCGCGGCCGCGAGCGGCGTGCGTTCGCCTGTCTTCGTGTCGAAGCGCCACAGCCCGTCGCGCATCGCGAGCAGCATGCCGCCGTCGCGCATCGGCGCGCAGCTCGCGACGTCGGTCGGCAAGGCCCAGCGGTCGTGCCGGCCGCTCGCCGGATCGAAGCGGTTCAGCGCGAAGCCCGGGATGTCGCACCAGTACAGCGCCTGCTCCACCGGGTGCCACAGCGGCGATTCGCCGAGCACCGAGCCCGGTGCCGGCACCGCGTCGAAGGCGGGGTCCATCACAGGGGCGAAACGTCGATCTTCATCCACGCCTCGAAGCTCTCGCCCGGCTGCAGCGTGCGCAGCCCGTGCGCTGCCGGGTCGGCCATGTGGATCGCATTGCTGACGTGGCTGACCGGCTCGACGCAGTAATACGGCTTCTCGGACGGCGTGTAGACCACCAGGTAGGGCAGCGACGAGGTCACCTGCATCGAGAACTTCTCGTCGCGGATGCGCGCCGGGCCGGTCCAGCCTTCGAAGCAATTGTCGAAGCCGAGGTGCGACACGTCGCCGTCGATGCCCGGCTGCGGGTGCTTGCGCACCGGCAGCTGCGTCGCATCCGAATCCCAGCGGTCGGACAGGTCGATGTGCAGCCGGCTGCGCTCGCGGCGGTGGAAGTACGGGTGCCAGCCGATGCCCGCCGGCTGCGCGGCGTCATGGGTGTTGGTCAGCACCATCTGCAGGCCGCATTGCGACGCGGTCAGGCTGAAGTACTGCCGGGCCTCGAACGGGAACGGCCAGTGCTCGTCCGGCACGTGCACGTAGCGCAGCACCAGCTCGGTGGCGCCGGTCGACACCACCTCCCACGGGCGCTTCCACGCGACGCCGTGCACCGAGTGCGGGCTGTCGTCGAAGTTGGCGGCGGTGGTGTAGTCCTTGCCCTTCCAGCGGAAGCGCCGGTAGCCGAGGCGGTTCGAGTACGGCACCATCGGGAAGCTGGCGGACAGGCGCGGCGACTCGAGCGCGCCCGGCTCGGTCGAGCGCAGGATCGGTTGATCGCGGTGCCACAGGCCGGCGATGCTGCCGCCCAGGTCGGGGCGGATGGCCAGGCGCAGGGCGCCCGCGTGCAGTTCATAGCTGTTGTTCGACGATCCAGTCATTGGCCTTCCCGGCAAGGGGTGGAAAAACACGGTGCGCCATGCTACGCCCGTACCGCGATGAAACCGGCCGCGAGCGGCGATCTTTGGGGGTGGTCAATAGGCCGCCGAGGGCTGCGTGCCACCAGCCAGCGTGTGCACGTGCTCGGTGTCGCGCGTGCGCAGCGCGGTGATCGACGCCTGCGCGCCGCGCATCATCAGGCCCAGGTCGGACGAGATCGCGACGAAGTCGAAGCCGGTCGCCCGGTACTGCGCCACCACCTCGGGCGTGCTGCCGACGGTGCCCACCGGTTTGCCGGCCGCCTTGCAGCGCTGCACCGCCTGCGACATCAGGTCGAGCACCGCGGGATGCATCGGGTTGCCGACATGGCCCATTGCCGCCGACAGGTCGGCCGGCCCGAGGAACACCGCATCGACGCCCGGCACCGCGACGATGGCCTCGAGCTGCGCGATCGCCGCCGGCGTCTCCAGCTGCACGATCGCGCCGACGTGCTGGTTGGCCGTCTTCACGTGGTTGGCAAGGGTGCCGAAGCGCGAGCCGCGGTTGACGCCGGCGATGCCGCGCACGCCCTCGGGTGGGTAGCGGGTGGCGGCAATCGCGCGCCGCGCCTCGTCGGCGTCCTGCACGAACGGGAACATCAGCGTCGTCGCGCCGGCGTCGAGCACGCGCTTGACGACGACGGTGTCGTTCCACGGCACGCGCACCACCGGCAGCATCTTGGTCGACGCCACCGCCTGCAGCAGGTGCACCAGGTCCATCAGGTCGACCGGCGAATGCTCCATGTCGAGCACGCCCCAGTCGAAGCCGGCGCAGCCCATCGCCTCGGCGACGATCGGGCTGCCCGACGAAATCCAGGTGCCGATCGGCGGATGCGCGCCGGACGAACCGAGAAGCTGTCGGAATGCATTCATGCGGGCCTTCCTTCCGGAGTGTCAGTAGGTCGAGCTCTGCCAGTCCAGCGACGCCTTCAGGTAGTGCGCGCCGGGGATCGGGTTGTAGTAGTAGGGCGGCACCTCCTCGAAGCCGAGCGAGGCGTACAGCCCGCGGGCCGACTCCATGTCGTCCAGCGTGTCGAGCAGCATCGACGAATAGCCGGCACGGCGCGCCTCGTCGATCAGCGCCTGCGCCAGCACGCGGCCGAGCCCGAAGCGGCGGAACGCCGGCCGCACGAACAGCCGCTTCATCTCGCAGGCATTGGCATAGTCAGCATCCGGCAGCGCCCGAAAGGCGCCGCAGCCGGCCACCGCGCCGTCGACCACCGCCAGCAGCAGGCGACCCGACGGGTCGGCGTACTCGCCCGGCAGTTGGGCCAGTTCGCGCTCGAAATCCTGGAACGCCAGGTCGATGCCCAGGCTGTCGCCATATTCACGCACGATCTCGCGCGTCGCGTCGATCAACTCGGGCGAGTCGGGCACCAGCAGCTGGATGACGGGGGTATCCATCGGAGACCGAGTTTAGGCCTTGTCAGTTCTGCAGGCTCCAGACCCAGCCGGCACCCGCCGCGCAGGCCAGCAGCAGCACCGCCGCCAGCAGCCGCGTCGCGGCGCTGTCGCGCGAGGCCGGGGCATCCGCCGGCAGCAGCTTGTCGCCGCGCAACATCGCGCCGGTCAGGTTGTGGCCCTTGCGCAGCAGGTAGAACAGGATCGCGGCGATGTGCAATGCCACCAGCGTGTAGATCAGCCACTGGCCCCAGGTCTTGTGCCACGAGGTCAGCAGGCTGCTGGTGGCACCGCTCACATACTTGATCAGCGGGCCGGTGGTCGAGATCTCGTCATCGGCGACCAGCCCGCTGGCGACCTGGGCCACCAGCAGCGCCAGCAGCGCGAACACCGACAGCGCGCCGGTCGGGCTGTGCCCCACCTCCAGCCATTCGTCGCGCCCGGCCCGGCCGCGCAGGTGGCGCAGCAGCGTGGCCGGCGCGTAGATGAAGCTCGCGAAGCGCGACCAGCGCCCGCCGACGAAGCCCCACAGCAGCCGGAACGCCAGCAGGATCAGCACCATCAGCCCGAAGCGCAGGTGCCATTCCATCGCATTGCCACCGATCTTCGCGCTGGCCACCGAGCCGACGATGCAGATCACGAGCAGCCAGTGGAACAGGCGGGTCGGCAGGTCCCAGACGCGGACGCTGCGGGGGGCGAACGGTGACTCCATGGCGGGCACGGCCCCGGGGGCCGGTGGTGGCGATGCCTCGAAAGATAACCGACTCGGGTGACGCGGGGGCTGGCTACACTCGGCGGCGGTCCGGCTCCTTCCTCCTTGCTGTCCATGCTCGATGACACCCCGCCGGGCTTGCCCCGCCTGTCCCCGCTGCCCTACCTGCAGGCCGTCGTGCGGTGGCTGCGCACGGCCGAGCCCGAGGTCTGGCACTGGGCCTCGTCGGCGCAGGCGCGCGACGAGCATGCCGAGGCGATCCGCAGCGACCTGCTGAAGGGAAGCTACCGGCTCGATGCCGATGCCCACCCCGCCCTGCACGCGCATTGCGCAGCCGCGGCGCAGCGCCTGGGCCTCGCGGTGCCGGTGACGCTGTACCAGGGCCCGGACACCGGCGGCACGATGAATGCCGGCCTGTATTTCCTGCCGGCCGAGGCGCACATCGTCCTTACCGGCCCGCTGCTGGAGCGGCTGAAGGGCCCCGAGCTGGAAGCGGTGCTGGGACACGAGCTGTCGCACCACCTGCTGTGGTCGCGCGACAACGGCGACTTCCACACCGCCGACCGCATCCTGTCCGGCACCGAGGCCGACCCGCGGGCGGCGCCCAGCCACCTGCAGACGGCGCGCCTGTACCGCCTCTACACCGAGGTCTTCGCCGACCGCGGCGGCGCGGTCGCGAGCGGCGGGCTCGACGCGGCGGTGGTCGCGCTGGTCAAGACGCAGACCGGGCTGGCCGAGGTCAGCGCCGCCAGTTACCTGCGCCAGGCCGACGAGATCTGCGCGGCCGACGCCGCCCCGTCGCGGTCGCACAGCCACCCCGAGGTGTTCGTGCGTGCCCGCGCGCTGCGGCTGTGGTGCGAAGGCGATGCGCAGGCCGATGCCTGGCTCGCCGGCGCGCTGGAGGGCGGCCTGTCGATCGATGCGCTGGACCTGCCCGGCCAGCAGCAGTTGACCGCGCTGACGCGCCGCCTGGTCGGCGAGCTGCTGCGCCCGGCCTGGCTGCGCTCGGATGGCATGCTGGCGCACGCGCGGCGCTTCTTCCCCGATTTCCAGCCGGCGGACGCCGCCGATGCATCGCTGGCGGACGACATCGCCGCGCTGCCCGGCATCCATGCCTACGTCGCCGCCGTGCTGCTCGACTTCAGCGTCTGCGACCGCGAGCTCGACGACGTGCCGATGGCCGCCGCGCTGGCGCTGTCGGCCCGGCTCGGTACCGACGCCGCGTACGAGAAGCTCGCGCTGAAATCGCTGCGGCTGACGAAGCGCCAGCTCAACAAGCAGCGCCAGGAGGCCGCCGCGCTGCTGCAGCGCACCGGAGAGCGCCATGTCTGAGCCGGCCGCGCTGCACGCCCTGCTCGACACCGGAGCAGCCCATGGCGGGTTGCAGACCGACGATGTGCTGGCACTGGTGCTGCCGCTGCTGCGCGAGGTGGCCACGCTGCACGAGCAGGAGCGCGTCGCGGCGCTCGGTGGCGTGCACGCGCTGCGGCAGGACCTGGCCGGCACGCTGGTGCTGGCCCGCCCGCAGGGGCAGGCGCCGCAGCACAACCCGGGCGCGGTCGCCGCGCTGCAGGCACCGCCCGCGTCGGTGCTGCGCGTGGTCGGCGAGACCCGGCTGACGCAGGATGCAGAGCACGGCACCGAGCTGCAGGACCTGTCGGTGCAGGGCGACCCCGCGGCAACGCCGACGCGCCCGGTCTACCTGCCCGACTACCACGCGTGGGAACAGAAGCTCGGCCACCACGACGCGCTGAGCGACATCCTGTGCCTGGGCCAGGTGCTGGCCAGCCTGACGCTCGGCCTCGACTTCTGCCGCGACGACGAGCTGCGCCGCTTTGCCGAGCACCGCGAGAACCTGTTCGCGCTGCAGGAACGGCTGCACCCGGTGGTGGCCGGCGTGATCGTCGAGATGACGGCGCTCGACAGGCACCAGCGCAGCCGCGACCTGCCGTCGGTGATCCGCCGGCTCGAGAGCTACCGCGAGCAGCCGCAGGACCTGGCGCTGTCGCGCCTCGCGCCGCAGGAGGACGGCGTGGTGGCGCGCCGCCGCGCGGTGCAGACCCACCTGCGCGACCGGCTGTTCGACCTGTCGCGGCGCAACCGGCTGCTGCATTTCCGGCCGACGCAATCCAGCGTCAACCTGACGGTGGCCAGCGTGCCGCTGGTGGTCGACCTGAAGAGCATCCGCCTCGACCGGCTGTGCACCTGGGGCGGCACGTTCGCCGACGAGGTGCTGCAGGGCGGGCGCGTGGCGCTGGCGGGCTGGCTGCGCTTCGAGGACCAGCCCTACCTGCCGGGCGCGCTCGACCGCATCATCCAGGAGTCGCGCCGCGACCGCGCCGACTACGGCTTCTCGCAGCTCTCGCTGGTGCTGGCCTTCCTGCGCTGGCACGACCTGAAGGAAGCACGCGACGAGCGCATCGTCTCGCCGCTGCTGCTGTTGCCGGTCGACCTGGCGCGCAAGAAGGGCGTGCGCGACCAGTACCTGCTGCAGACCGACAGCACCGAGGCCGAGGTCAACCCGGTGCTGCGCCAGCAACTGCGCCAGCTGTACGGCATCGTGCTGCCCGAGACGGTCGACCTGAAGCAGCAGCCGCTGGCCGACTTTCATGCGCAGCTGCAGGCGCAGATCGCCGCCACCGAGCCGGGCGTGCAGCTGCGGCTGGTGCAGGAGCCGGCGATCGAGCTGATCCACCAGCGCGCCAAGCAGAGGCTGGAGCAGTTCCGCCGCCGCCAGGGGCCGCGCGCGCCGGTGGTGGCGCCCGCCGCCGCCACCGACCACAGCTACGCCGCCGACGACTTCCGCCCGCTCGGGCTGAAGCTGTTCCACGAACGCGTGCTGCCCTCGCCGCTGCCGCTGCGCGAGGCGGTGGGCGCGCAGCCGGTGCCGCGCCGGCCGCAGATGGCGCCCGACCAGGCCGAGGCGACCACCTTCGCGCTGCGCGAGGCGGCCGCCAACCCGTACCGCTGGGACCTGGACCTCTGCAGCGTCACGCTCGGCAACTTCAACTACCGCAAGATGTCGCTGGTGCGCGACTACAACGCGCTGATCGAAGCCGACCTGCCGAACCCGGCCTTCGACCGGGTGTTCTCGCTGCAGCCGCGCGCGCTCGAGGCCGAGGCGCCGGCCGCGTTGCCGCCGGGCGAGCACTGGGCCGTCGTCAGCGCCGATGCGACGCAGACCGCCGCGGTCGCGCTGGCGCGCCGCGGCACCAGCTACATCATCCAGGGGCCGCCGGGCACCGGCAAGTCGCAGACCATCACCAACCTGATCGCCGACCACGTCGGGCGCGGCAAGCGGGTGCTGTTCGTCTGCGAGAAGCGGGCCGCGATCGACGTGGTGTTCCATCGCCTGCGCCAGCAGGGGCTGGACGAGCTGTGCTGCATGATCCACGACTCGCAGGCCGACAAGAAGGCCTTCGTGCTGAACCTGAAGCAGACCTACGAGCACTGGCTCGCGTCGGCCGACGGGCTGGATGCGCTGGCGCAGCAACGCCAGGGCCTGGTGGCCGGCATCGAGCAGGACCTGCAGGCGCTGCAGCGCTTCGACGCCGCGATGCGTGCCAGCCCGGAGCACGTCGGCCGCAGCGTGCGCGAGCTGGTGGAGCGGCTGGTCACGCTGCACGGCCACGAGAGCGCGCTCGCGCCGCGCCAGCGCGAGGCGCTGCCGCCCTTCGCCGCCTGGCAGCGCCATGCCGACCTGGCCCGGCGCCTGCAGCAGACCTTGCTGGAGACGAGCGGCGAGCCGTCGTTCGCGCGCCACGTGTTCGCCCACCTGGCCCCGGCCGTCGTGCGGCATGAGCGCCCGCTGGCGCAGCTGGACCTGCTGTGCGACCGCGCCGAAGCGCTGCTCGACCGCTGCGGCGACGCGCTGGCCGCCGCGTGGCCGGAAGCACCCGCCTTGCACGCCGATGAACTGCAGGTCGTCACCGCGCAGGCCGCCCGGCTCTGTGCGTTGCGGCAGGCCCATGAGGCCGCCTTCGGCCGCACCCAGGCCTGGCGCGACAAGCCCTCGCCGCAAGAGACCCTCCAATGGCTGGACCAGGCGCGCCGCCAGGAGGCCTCGTTGCTGCGCTGGCTGCAGCCCTCGTGGTGGCGCCTGTCCAAGACCGTCGCGCAGCGCGGTGCGCAGGCCGGGCGGGCACCCAGCCAGGTGCTGGCCGAGCTGCAGGCCGAGCACGAGGCCGCGGCCGCGCTGCAGGCCGAGCGCCAGCGGCTGCAGGCCACCGCCGGCAGCGTCGACAACCCGCGCCTGCAGGCCTTCCAGCGCTGGATGCTCGAGCACCCCGGCAACGATGCGCTGGCGAGCTTGCAACCCGATGCCGAGGCCTTGCACGCGCTGCTGCTGCAACTGCTGGCCGACCCGCACGCGCAGGCACTCGAGGCGCTGGGCCCGCTGGTGCGCGACCTGCGCGAGCACGCCGACGCGCTGCCCGACCTGCTGCCGCTGCTGCAGGAGCTGGCCGATGCCGAGCCCCGGGTGGCCGCCACGCTGCGCACGCTGGACCTGCCGGTCGACGCCCTCGAGCACGCGGTCGCGCTGGAAAGCCTGGAGCGCGTCTACCGCGGCGAACGCTGGCTGCCGCGCTTCGACGGCGCGGCGCTGGCCCGCCACGCCGGCCGGCTCGGCGAATCGCAGCACCGCCTGCTGTCGCTGAACGCGCAGGTGCTGCGCGCCGGCGTGCGGCGCCGTTTCCTGCAGAACGTGCAGCGCGCCGGGTTGTCGGCGGCCCAGCTCGACGCCGAAGGCAAGCGCTTCAAGAAGGCCTACAACGCCGGCCGGCGCGAGCTGGAGCACGAGTTCGGCAAGACCATGCGCTTCAAGTCGATCCGCGAGCTGGCCAGCGCCGACAGCGGCGAGGTGGTGCGCGACATGAAGCCGGTGTGGCTGATGAGCCCGCTGTCGGTGTCCGACACGCTGCCGCTGGCGGCCGACCTGTTCGACGTGGTCATCTTCGACGAGGCGAGCCAGATCCCGGTCGAGGAGGCGGTGCCGGCGCTGTACCGCGCGCCGCAGGTGATCGTGGTCGGCGACGAGATGCAGCTGCCGCCGACCAGCTTCTTCGCATCGGCGCGCAATGATGACGAAGGGGACGGCGGCGCGCTCGCGGTCGAAGAGGAAGGCGAGCGCTTCGCGGTCGTGCTGGATGCCGACAGCCTGCTGAACCAGGGCGCGCGCAACCTGCCGGCCACGCTGCTGGCCTGGCACTACCGCAGCCGCTACGAATCGTTGATCGGCTTCTCGAACGCGGCCTTCTACGCCGGCAACCTGTTCACCATCCCCGACCGCGGCGTGCCGGCCGACGGGCTGCCGCCGATCGCGGTGGAAAGCCGCGCGCTGACGCCCGGGGCGGTCGCGGCCGGCGCCGATGCGCTGCTGTCGCGCGCGATCAGCTTCCACGCCGTCTCCGATGCGGTCTACCTGCAGCGCCGCAACGAGGGCGAGGCGCGCTACATCGCGCAGCTGGTGCGCGAGCTGCTGCAGCGCGGCACCGGGCACAGCATCGGCCTGGTCGCCTTCTCGGAGGCCCAGCAGGGCGCGATCGAGTCGGCGCTGGAGGCGCTGGCCACCGAAGACCCGGCCTTCGGCGCGCGCCTGGAGGCGGAAAGCGTGCGCGAGGAGGACGACCAGTTCTGCGGCCTCTTCATCAAGAACCTGGAGAACGTGCAGGGCGACGAGCGCGACATCATCGTGCTGAGCATCTGCTACGGCCGCGGGCCGGACGGGCGCATGCTGATGAACTTCGGCCCGATCAACCAGCGCGGCGGCGAGAAACGACTGAACGTGATCTTCAGCCGCGCGCGCCAGCACATGGCGGTGGTCAGCAGCATCCAGCACGAGGCCATCACCAACGACTACAACGAGGGCGCGGCGGCGCTGAAGCACTTCCTGCGCTATGCGGCGCTGGCCTCGCGCGGCGACCGGGTGTCGGCACAGCGCGTGCTGGAAGGCCTGAACCCGATGGGGCGCACGGCGCTGGGTGGCCAGGCGCACCCGGAGCAGGTGGTCGCGCAGCTGGCAGCGGCGCTGCGGGCACGCGGCCATGCGGTGGACGAGCGGGTCGGCCAATCGCGTTTCCGCTGCGACCTGGCGATCCGCGTCGAGGGGCAGGACCACTACGCGCTGGCGGTGCTGGTCGACACCGCGCAGCACTATGCGAACCCGGACCTGCTGGAGCGCTACGTGTCGCGGCCGCGCATCCTCGACGGCTTCGGCTGGCGCGCGGTCCAGGTGCTGGCACGCGACTGGCTGCACCAGCCGGCGGCGGTGCTCGACGCGATCGAGCGGGCGCTGCGGCATCCGCCGGAACCCGCGGCCGATGAGCCGGAGGCCGTGGCGGTACCGGCCGAGGGTCTGGCCGAAGAGGCGGCCGGCGCAACGCCGGTCGTGGTCGCGCCTCCCGAGCCACCGGCCCCGCCCGCCTTGCCCGGCCGCCGCTTCGAGTTCGTCGAGGGCGGTTCGGCCAAGTTCTGGCAGGTCGCCTGCAGCGGGAGCGAGGTCACCGTGGTCTTCGGCCGCCTGGGCACCGGCGGGCAGACCCAGGTCAAGGCCATGGCGAGCCCGCAGCGCGCACAGCAGGAGATGGACAAGCTGGTCGCCGAGAAACTGAAGAAGGGCTACGTCGAGGTCGCTGTTACAAAATGATCGGCGCAGCATGTCGATTCCGAACCGGCAGGGACGTCGTGGAGATGAAGCCACCGCTTCCCACCCAACCCAGGAGACCTCCATGCGATTCATGATCATGATCAAGGCCGACAAGAACTCCGAAGCCGGCGTGATGCCGGACACGAAGCTGCTCGAGCAGATGGGCCGCTTCAACGAGGAACTGGTGAAGGCCGGCGTGATGCAGGCCGGCGAAGGCCTGCAGCCGAGCAGCAAGGGCGCGCGCGTGCGCTTCCAGGGCAAGGAACGCAGCGTGATCGACGGCCCGTTCGCCGAGACCAAGGAGCTGGTGGCCGGCTTCTGGATCTGGAAGGTCAAGTCGCTCGACGAGGCCATCGCCTGGGTCAAGCGCTGCCCGAACCCGATGCCGGGCGATTCGGAGATCGAGATCCGCCAGATCTTCGAGGCCGAGGACTTCGGCGCCGAGTTCACGCCCGAGCTGCGCGCGCAGGAAGAGAGCCTGCGTTCGCAGATCGACGCGCAGCAGGCCAGGCCGGTGAACCCGGTGCCGCCCGCCACCGGCGGCACGCCTTACCTGGTGATCAAGGGCGCCGCCGACGCGATCGCCTGGTACCAGAAGACCTTCGGCGCCGAGATCGTGATGCGCATGGACGCGCCGGACGGCAACCCGATGCACGCCGAGCTGAAGGTGGGCACGGCGCAGTTCATGCTGACCGAGGAACAGCCGCAGCACGGCGCGCTGAGTCCGAAGACGCTGGGCGGCTCGCCCTGCTCGGCGCTGCTGTACGTGCCCGACGTCGACGCGGTGGTCGCCAAGGCCGTCGCGGCCGGCTCGACCATCACGATGCCGGTGGCGGACCAGTTCTGGGGCGACCGCAGCGGCCACTTCATCGATCCGTTCGGCCACCAGTGGTTCATCTCGACGCACAAGGAAGACCTGACGCCGGCGCAGATCGACGAGCGCGTGCAGAAGCTGTTTGCGCAAGGCGGCGGCAGCTGCTGAGAAGCCCCGCGGCACATCGGGAGATCGTGCCTCGGGTCCAATCCGGGGCATGAAGATCGATTTCGTTTCCGACGTGTCCTGCCCGTGGTGTGCCATCGGCCTGAAGTCGCTCGAGGAGGGCATCGCCCGCCTCGGCGGCGAGGTGAAGGTGGACCTGCACTTCCAGCCCTTCGAACTGAATCCCGGCATGGCGTCCGAGGGCCAGGACATCGGCGAGCACCTGAAGCAGAAGTACGGCGCCAGCGCCGAGCAGCGCGCGAGCAGCGGCGAGGCCATCCGCCAACGCGGCGAGGCGCTGGGCTTCACCTTCCGGATGGACCTGCGCGGTCGCATCTACAACACCTTCGACGCCCACCGTCTGCTGCACTGGGCCGGGCTGGAAGGCAAGCAGCTGGCGCTGAAGCATGCGCTGTTCAAGGCCTACTTCACCGACGGGCAAGACCCGAGCTCGCACGAGCTGCTGGTGAAGGTGGCGGGCGAGGTCGGGCTGGATGCGAACCGGGCGCGCGAGGTGCTGGCGTCGGGCGCGTATGCCGACGAAGTGCGCGAGCGCGAAGAGTTCTACCGCCAGCACGGCATCCAGGCGGTGCCGTCGGTGATCATCAACGACCGCCACCTGATCCAGGGCGGGCAGCCGCCCGAGGTGTTCGAGCGGGCCTTGCGCGAGATCGCCGCGGCGGCGTGATCAGCGGCGCGGCCAGCGCACCGTCACGCGCAAGCCGCGGCCATCGGGACCATCGGCCAACTCGACCGTCGCGCCATGGCGGTCGGCCACCGACTTGACGATGGCCAGGCCGAGCCCGCTGCCCGGCTGCGCCTGGTCGGGCACGCGGAAGAAGCGGTCGAACACCCGCTCGCGCCAATCGGGCGCGATGCCCGGGCCGGCATCCTCGACCACCAGCGACGCATCCGCGCCCACCCGCACCGTCACCGTCGAGCCCGCGGGCGAGTACTTGACCGCGTTCTCGACCAGGTTGTCGACCAGCGAGGTCACGCCCTCGCGTTCGGCCACGATCTCGCAGCGCTCGGCGGCCGCGAACTCCAGCTCGACGCCGCGCTGCGTCGCCAGCCCCGACAGCGCCGCCAGCCGGTCCTGCACCAGCTCGTCGAGCGACAGCCGCGCGGCCTCGGTGCGGCCGCTGTCGCTGCGCATCAGCCCCAGCAGCTGCGCCACCAGCCGGCTCGCCCGTTCGCCGCTGCGCACCAGGCCGTCCAGCAACTCGGCATCGCGCGCATCCCCACGGTGCGCCTGCAGCGCCTCGACGTTGATGCGCATCGCCGCCAGCGGCGTGCGCAGCTCGTGCGCCGCATCAGCAATGAAGCTGCGCTCGCGCGCCAGGCTGGCCGCCACGCGCGCGAGCAGCGTGTTCACCGCATCGGCCACCGGCCGCAGCTCGCGCCAGGCGCTGCCGAAGCGCAGCGGCGCCAGGTCGGCCGGGCTGCGCGCCTCGATCTCCTGCGAGAAGCGCCGCCACGGCCGCAGCGCGAGCCGCACCGACCACCAGGCCGGCAGCACCAGGAAGGGCAGGCTGATCAGCAGCGGCAGGATCAGGATGCCACGCTCGCCGAGCGCGAACAGGATCGACACCGCATGGCCGGAACGGATCAGCGTGACGCGCGCCTGCGACTGCGCCGACTGCTGCGTGTACGTGCGCCACGGCGTGCCGGCGATCGTCAGCTTCTCGAGCCGGCGCCGCTGCACCGCGGGCACCACGCCGGGCGCGCCGGGCGAGGCATACAGCAGCCGGTCACCAAGCCAGACGTTCATCGACATGCGCAGCGCCGGGTCGTCCTCTTCGTGGTTCTCGCGGCGCTGGAACACGTCGAGCTTGCGCAGCACGTCCTGCAGCTGCTCGGGCCGGTCGGACAGGCTGTCGACCAGCGCGAGGATCATGTCGGCCCGCGGGCCCATGTGACCCGGCTCGAAGATCTCGTCGTAGCGCGCGGTGTCCCAGACGAAGTAGGCCATCGCCGCCGACCACAGCAGCAGCACCGTCAGCATCTGGGCCAGCACCAGCCGGCTGACCAGCGAGCTGCGCAGACGCTTCCACAGCGCGACGGGCGTCATGCGCCGCCCTGGGCCGGCGCGCTGCGGTCGATCACGTAGCCGACGCCGCGCACGGTGCGGATGTAGCCCGGCCCGATCTTGCGGCGCAGGTTGGACATGTGCACGTCGAGCACGTTGCTGCCGTTGTCGAGTCCGCCGGGCAGCACCTGCTCTTCGAGCACGCGGCGCGTCAGCACGCGGTCGGCGCGCTTCATCAGCAGGCACAGCAGCTCGAACTCGCTGCGCGACAGCTCGACCGCACGGGCGTCGACCGTCACGCGCATCGTCGCCTCGTGCAGCGCGAGCTGGCGGATCTCGAGCGTGTCGTTGACCAGGCCGAAACTGCGCCGCGCCAGCGCGCGCACGCGCGACAGCAGCTCGGCCAGCGCGAAGGGCTTGACCAGGTAGTCGTCGGCGCCGCTGTCCAGGCCGGCCAGCCGGTCTTCGAGCGCATCGCGCGCCGTCAGGATCAGCACCGGCATCGGCATGCGCTCGCGGCGCAGGCGCGCCAGCAGCGCCAGGCCGTCGCCGTCGGGCAGGCCCAGGTCGAGCAGCACCAGGTCGCAGGCCTGGGTGTCGATCGCGTGCAGCGCGTCGCCCAGCCGACGCACCCAGGTGACCTGCAGGGCCTGGTCCTCGAGCGCGATGCGCACGCCGTTGCCCAGTTCGAGGTCGTCTTCGATCAGCAGGATCTTCATGGCATGGCTCATGGACACCGATTGGAGACGCCGAACCTGAAGGTCGGGTGAAGGGCAGGGCCTTCACCCGACCTTCATGAAGGATTCAGGTTCGCTTCAGGCGGGCTGCCGACACTGCCATCATCCCAACCGAGAGACACTCCCATGTTCACCGATTCCATCGCCTTCCGAAAGACCCGAATGATCCTGCGCCAACGCCTCTTCCATCCGATGATCCCCACGCTGCTGACCGGCGCGCTGGCGCTGCTGAGCGCCTCGCTGGCCCTGGCGGACGAACCGGCCGCGCCGGCCGACGACAGCTGGCAGTTCACCGTCGGCCTGGGCGTCGGCAGCATCCCCAAGTACCCCGGCAGCGCCGAACACAAGGTGCGTGCCTTCCCGGTGCTGGCCGCCAACCAGGGCCGCTACTTCATCGGCGGCGTGCCCGGCGCCGGCGTGCCGGCGGGCGTCGGCGCCTTCATCATCACCGACCCGCACTGGCGCGTCGGCCTGGGCATCGGCGGCAACCTCGAGAAGCCGCGCAAGGAATCCGATTCCGACCGGCTGCGCGGCCTGGGCGACATCGACGGCACCGCGCTCGGTGCGGTGTTCGCGAGCTACACCGACGCCTGGTTCACCGCGCGCGCCAACGTGGTCGGCGACATCGGCGGCAAGCACCAGGGCGGGCGGCTGTCGTTCGACGTCGAGGGCAAGTACAGCCCGGCCGAGGGCCTGGTGCTGTCGGCCGGCCCGGGGGTGACCTGGGCCAGCCGCAGCGCGATGCAGACCTACTTCGGCATCGACGAGCAACAGGCGGCGCGGTCGGGCCGCGCGCTGTACACGCCGCGCTCGGGCATCGAATCGGTGGGCTTCACCGTCGGCGCCGATTACCAGATCGACAAGCAGTGGGGCGTGGGCACGCGCGTGTCGACGCGCAGCCTGCAGCGCGACGCGGCCGACAGCCCGATCACCGAGAAGAAGGCGCAGAACAGCGTCGTGGTGTTCACGGCCTACCGGTTCTGAAGTCGCGAAGGCGCGGGATCAGCGCAGCTTCACCCACTGCCCGTTGACGTTCACCAGCTTGCACGGACCGGTGTAGGCCTTGCGGTCGGCCTCGCAGGCGGCCATCGCCTGCGTCGCGGCCTCGCGCAGCGACGACTGGCCGGAGCGCCAGCCGAAGGCGCCGCTGTCGGAGGCCGCGAAGGCCTTGTGGTTGGCCTGGCCCAGGTACTCTTCGGTGAAGGCCTTCAGCGCGGCCGGGCCGGCGATGCGGTCGGTGGCCTGTTCGGCGGCCGGGTCGAACTGCTCGACGGCAGGCGTCTGGGCTGCGCGCACCCGCTTGGTGTACGAACGGTACGAGAACATCGAACCGACCAGCACCAGCGCCATCAGCACGGCCATGGCCATGGCAACCGCGCCGTTGCCCTGGCGCGGCTGCGGCCCGTAGTCGTTGTCGCCTTCGGTGCCGGACCAGAACATCATCACCAGGCTGCCGACGTTGCCGGCATACGGCACCAGCAGCGCGAGCGACCACCAGCCGCTGCGGTTCAGGTCGTGCAGGCGCAGCGCGCTGACGCGCATCGCCCACACCAGGAACACGACGAACATCAGCACGAACGGCACCAGCACGCCCATCGAGCCGAAGGCCGGCATGACGATCGCGGCACCGATGCCGGCCAGCGCGATGCCCACCATGCTCAGCATGCCGGCATTGAAGTAGGCGAGGCGGCCCATGCGCCCCTCGAAACTCAGGCTCCACAGCGGCGGCAACTCGTCGGTCGGCTCGAAGCCCGTGCCGCCGACGTCGGACTTGGGCGGCGCGAAACGGCCGCCATTGCGGGCCGCGAGCCGTTCGGCCCGGGCGCGGTCGAGTTCTTCCTGCTTGTTGGCCTGCGCCCGCGGGATGTCGGTGGCGCAGTTGCGGCACAGCGTCCGCATCGACTGGCGCTCGCCGCAGTTGGGGCAAGTGACCTGCTCTTCGAGCAGCGACAGCGCCGGAGTGGCCGGTGCCACCGGCGCGGGCGCCGGTGCCGGGACGGCCGTCGGCTTGGGGGTGGGCAGGCCGTCCATCGGCTCGACCTGCACCTGCATGCCCATCTTGCGCAGCCTCTGCACGTAACGGTCGGCATCGTCGTGCCCGAGGGAGCGCTTCAGCACGGTGCGCCCCCCGGCAAACACGTTCTCCAATCGGTCGCCTTCGAGCTGGAACGCGCGGCCGAACGCGCGCTTGACCTCGTCCAGGCTGAACCCGCTCAGCAATTCGCCGGCGAACACCAGCCGCACCTGTGCACTGCCTTCCATCGCTTCCCCCAGGGCATTGCCCTCACCTCGTTTGGGGCGAAAGCATACGTTCTTCCGATGGATCCGAAACAGTCTGATACAGCTGCGGCGGGGCGAAGTCGGTGCAGGTTGTCACGGGACACATGGAAACGGAGGGGGATATGGCCATCCAGCACAAGTCATTGGCTGTTTCTTGCGAATACAGCTCATGATGCGTAAATTAAATTAACAGACCATACTCTGTTTATCAAAAATACAGTGCGAGGCCTGTATGAGTGAGTTCACCGTCCGCACGTCGGACCAATTGCCCACCTTGCTTCAGGCGTTTCGCAAGGAAGCCGGCCTGACGCAAAGCGAGACGGCATTGCGCCTGGGCGTGACCCAGCAGACCTATTCCGCGCTGGAGCGCAACGCCGAGAAGGTGGGGGCTGCACGGCTGCTGAAGCTGCTCGGCATCCTGGGCGTCGAGCTCGTGCTGAGCAAGCCGTCGCCGCCAATGGGACCCACCGATCCGCACAAGCCGGCCTGGTGATCCAATGGGACGCCGATCACACGCCCGCTCGCTGGGGCTTTGGATGAATGGAGCCTTTGTCGGCACCTGGAGCCTGGCACCGAACGCGCCGGACACGCTGCAGTACGACCCGGGTTGGGTGCGCTCGGAGCAAGGCCGCCCCCTGTCCCTGTCGCTGCCCTTCACCCCCGGCAACACGGCGCACCGCGGTGCCAAGGTCCGCGCCTGGTTCGAGAACCTGCTGCCGGACAGCAAGGACATCCGCGAGCGCATCGCACGACGGTACAGGACCGGCACCATTGACGCTTTCGACCTGCTGGCGCAGATCGGCCGGGACTGCGTGGGCGCGCTGGAGATCCTGCCGATCGACCAGGCATCGGCAGGCCTGTCGCCTTTGCAGGCGACCCCGCTGACCGATGCCCAAGTTGCCGAGGTGCTGCGCGGCACCACGATGCCCGGAACGCTGGGCCTCGTCACCGGCGATGACGACTTCCGCATCTGCATCGCCGGCGCACAGGAGAAGACAGCGCTGCTCCACCTGGACGGACGCTGGTGCCTGCCCCGCGGTGCCACGCCGACGACGCACATCGTCAAGCTGCCGCTGGGACTGATCGGCGGCATGAAGATCGACATGCGCGACTCGGTCGAGAACGAGTGGCTCTGCTCGTTGATCCTGAAGGCGTTCGGCCTGCCGGTGGCGTCGTGCCAACCGATGCAGTTCGACGGGATGAAGGCCTTGGTGGTCGAGCGCTTCGACCGCGCCTGGTGGACCAGCCCGGCCGGCGACCAGCGGGTCATCCGGCTGCCGCAGGAAGACATGTGCCAGGCCACCGGCGTGCCCCCGGATGCCAAGTACGAGGCCGACGGCGGGCCTGGCGTGGACCGCATCATGGACGTGCTGGAGGGCTCGATGGCCCACGCGCAGGACCGCAGGACCCTCTTCCAGGCCCAGCTGCTGTTCTGGATGCTGTGCGCCACCGATGGGCATGCGAAGAACTTCAGCCTGTTCCTGCGCCCGGGCGGACGCTACCAGCTCACGCCGCTGTACGACGTGCTGTCCGCGTACCCGGTGCTGGGCGAGGGGCCGTCGAAGATTTCGCCCTTCAAGGCGAAGATGGCCATGGCCGTGCGCTCGAAGAACGCGCACTGGAAGATGCGAGACATCCATCGCCGCCATTGGCTGGCGCTGGGTGCGCGCCATGGGGTGCTCACCGAGGATGGGCGACCGGTGGAGTTCGTTGTCGATGAGCTGGTGGCGCGGACACCGCAGGTGGTGGCCACCGCGCGAAAACAGCTACCGGCGACCTTCCCCCCGTCCCTGGCCGACAGCATCCTCGAAGGACTGCTGGATGCAGCGAACAAGCTCGCAGAGCAGGGCTGAGCCGGAAAAGCAAAAGCCCCGGACAGCGAACTGTTCGGGGCTTGCGAAGACTTGGTGGCCAAGGGCGGAATCGAACCACCGACACGCGGATTTTCAATCCGCTGCTCTACCAACTGAGCTACTTGGCCGTGAGCCAGCGAGTATAGCAGCTGAAATTCACATCCCGCCGCTGCGCTTGTTGCGCGACAGGTCGACGCCCAGCTGCTTCAGCTTGCGGTACAGGTGCGTGCGCTCCAGCCCGGTCTTCTCGGCCACGCGCGTCATGCTGCCGTTCTCCTTGGCGAGGTGGAACTCGAAGTAGCTCTTCTCGAAAGCATCGCGCGCCTCGCGCAGCGGCCGGTCGAGCTCGAAGCTCTGCTCCGATTGCGGGCCCGCCGGCACCGGCTCCAGCGGCACGGCGTGCGCGAGCGGCATCGATTCGATCGCCATGCCGTACTCGATGCGCGGCAAGGGCGGCGGCGGAGGTGGCGGGGACGCCGCCGCGCGGCTGGCCGGCTTGACCAGCGCCTGTTCCACCGCGCGCAGCAGCTTCTGCAGCGTGATCGGCTTCTCGAGGAAGGCCGCGGCGCCCACCTTGGTCGCCTCGACCGCGGTGTCGATGGTGCCGTGGCCCGACATCATGATCACCGGCATCGTCAGCAACGCCGTCGTGCCCCATTCCTTCAACAGCGTGATGCCGTCGACGTCGGGCATCCAGATGTCGAGCAGCACCAGGTCGGGCCGCACGCGCTCGCGGCACGCACGCGCCTGCGCCGCGTTCTCGGCCAGTTCGACCTGGTGGCCTTCGTCGGTCAGGATCTCCGACAGCAGGGCGCGGATGCCCAGTTCGTCGTCTACAACAAGAATGGTGGCCATGAACCCTCAGTGCACCCGGCTCTCGGCCGCGGCCGCTTCAGCGGTGCCGACCGGTGCGAATTTTGAAAATGATAGCGAAACTTGGGCACCGATCACTGCTTCTCCCTGCCCGGTGGCTGCATTGAGGTTGGCCAGCCGGATGCGCGCACCGTGTTCGTCGGCAATCTTCTTCACCACCGCCAGTCCCAGGCCCGTGCCCTTGCTCTTGGTGGTGACGTAGGGTTCGAAGGCCCGCTTCAGCACCTTGTCGGCGAACCCAGGCCCATTGTCGACCACCTGCAGCCGCACGGCGCGCACGTCGCCCTGCTCGGTGCGCGCCAGCTCGGTACTCACCTGCACGTGGCCGTCGGGCCGTTCGGCCACCGCGTCGAACGCGTTCTGCACCAGGTTGTGGATGACCTGCCGCAGCTGCGTCGTGTCGCCGATGATGGGCGGCAGGCCGGGCGCCAGCTCGGCATGCAGGTGGCCGGTCTCCTGCGCGGTCGCGTACAGCGCCAGCACCTCCACCACCAGTGCGTTCAGGTCCAGCGGCAGCGGCCGTGCGGCCGGCAGCCGCGCATAGTCGCGGAACTCGTTGACCAGCGTCTTCATCGCCTGCACCTGGTTGACGATGGTGCCCACCGAGCGCACCAGCATCGCCTGGTCCAGCCCCTCCAGCTTCGACTCGAGCTTGTGCTGCAGCCGCTCGGCCGACAGCTGGATCGGCGTCAGCGGGTTCTTGATCTCGTGCGCCAGGCGCCGCGCCACCTCGCTCCAGGCCTCGGCGCGCTGGGCCGACACGACGTCGCTGATGTCGTCGAACACCATCAGCCGGCCCTCGTGCGGCATCGACGCGCCGCGCACCAGCAGCGTCACCTTGTCGCGCTCGGGCGCGGTCTGCAGGTCGAACGCGTCCTGCCAGTGGTCGCGCTCGCCGGCCTCGGGGCTGCTGCGGTGCAGCTCGAAGCGCTGCAGCACCGCCTGGCCGAACGCCTCCAGCCCCGGCACCTCGGCCAGCGTGCGGCCCCGGTAGGCCGACAACGGCAGGCGCAGGATGCGCGTCGCGCCCGGGTTGACGGTGTCGATGCGGCCCTCGCGGTCGAACACGATCACGCCGGCGGTCAGGTTGTCGAGGATGGTCTGCAGGTTGGTGCGCGCCGCCTCCAGCTGCGCCAGGCTGCGCTGCACCAGCGAGCGCGCATCGGACAGCTGCTCGGTCATGTCGGCGAACGAGCGCGTCAGCCCGCTCAGCTCGTCGCGCGACGACACCACCTGCTTGCGCGTCAGGTCGCCGCGCGCCACCTGGCGCACGCCCTCGGCCAGCACCAGCAGCGGCCGCGCCAGCTGGTTGCCCAGCGTGACGGCCAGCAGCAGCGCACCGAACACCGCCAGGATCAGCGTCAGCGTCAGCGTGCCGATGTACATGCGCCGCAGCCCGTCGCGCGCCAGCGAGCGCTGCTGGTACTCGCGGTAGGCAGCCTGCACCGCCAGGGCGTTGCTGACCACCGCGCTCGGCAGCAGCTGCGTCACGAGCAGGAACCGGTCTTGCCCGTCGAGCGCGAAGTTCGAGCTCGGCATGTAGGCCAGCGCCCGGATGCGCGCCGTGCCCGAGTTGGCCGCGGTGTCCTCGTCCAGCCCCTCGAGCTGGCTCACGACGCGCGTGCTGCGCGCCTGGCGCAGTTGGGCCGGGGTCGGCCGGTCGGGCGCCAGCGTGCCGGCCGCATTGGTGCCGGCCGTCAGCTGCACCTGGCCGTTCGGCCCGAGCAGCGTGACGTCCTGGGCCGACAGCTGCTCGCGCAGGCGCTCCAGCTGCAGCGGCTGCACCCCTTGCGCGGCATCGCTCAGGCGCTCGGCGGCCAGGCGCGTCTTGGTGGCCAGGTCGTTGACCTGCGCGTCCAGCGTGCCGCGCCCGAGGTTCAGGCCGGCATCGAGCGCGCCCTCGACCTTGACGTCGAACCAGGTCTCGATGCTGCGCGAGACGAACTGGTAGGACACGGTGTAGATCAGCAGGCCCGGCACCACGCCCACCATCGCGAAGATCGCCGCCAGCCGCAGCAGCAGCCGGCTGCCGAACTTGCCGCGCCGCACGCGCAGCAGCAGCCGCACCGACGCGATGCCGATCACCAGCATCAGCAGCGCCGCGACGACCAGGTTGACCCAGAACAGCCAGACGTAGTGCCGCTCGTACAGCCCGCGGCTGTTGGTGGCGATGGAGAGCAGGAACACCAGCACCAGGCCGGCCCCGGTGACGGCGACCAGCGAAACGATCCATGCCCAGCGTGAAGCCTTGGTCATGTCAGCGGTGAACCCACGACAGCAACGTAGCGATAGCCCTCAAAAGCGCCCTCAGAAGCGCTTGGCGCGCTCGACCTTCAGCGTCCAGTCGGCCTGGCCGCCGATGCCGATCTGCATCGGCCTGGGGAGCTGGCTGGTGTCGAGCCGGTAGCTGAACTCGACATAGTGTTGAGCATCCTCTTCGATCTGCGCCGGCTCGGCCAGGCGCCAGTTGACGACGCGACGCAGCGAAGCGAGCGCATCGAAGAGATTGTCGTAGCTCTGGTGCAGCCCGCCGAACGTGACGCGGTATTTCCGCGTCAGCGGCTGGAAGGCCAGGCGCCAGGTGCGGGTGGCCGCGGCGACCTGCTTGTCGCGCCAGTACCAGCGGCTGCGGTAGACCTCGGCGTCGGCGACGAAGTAGATCGGCACGCCCTTCAACAGCGCGTCTTCCACCACCCGCGGCAGCTCGAACTGCGCCGAAAAGCTCAGCAACAGCCCGTCATCGCCGCGCACCAGCTCGAAACTCTCCAGCTCCAGCGGTTCGGCCCGCAGCGGCGCATGCAGCGCGAACAGCAGCGCGGCGATGACCCAGGCGGCCAGGCGCCACGGGGAGCAGGGAAAAAACGCGGGAGAGCGCAGCACGGGTGCGTTCTAGGTTTTGGTCAGCAGTGCGTAGAAGAAGCCGTCGGCCCGCGCACCCTTGTGGGATGCCGGGCCTTCCGGTGGATTGTCGGCGAGTGGCAGCAGGTGACCGGGCGATGGCCGGTCGGAAGCCAGGGCCGCACCGGTTTCGCGTTGCAAAAAAGCGTCGATTGCCTGCTGGCCCTCGGCCTGGAACACCGAGCAGGTGCAGTAGAGCAGCCGCCCGCCCGGCTTGAGCAGCGGCCACAGCGCGTCCAGCAGCTGCGCCTGCAGCGCCGCCAGCGCCGGGATGTCGGACGGCCGGCGCAGCCAGCGCACGTCCGGATGGCGGCGCACGATGCCCGAGGCGCTGCAGGGGGCATCCAGCAGGATGGCGTCGAACGGACGGCCATCCCACCAGGCGGCGACCTGGCGCGCGTCGGCCGCCACCAGCGTCGCGCGCTGGCCGACCCGCCCGAGCGTGTCCTGCACGCGGGCCAGCCGGGCCGGGTCGCTGTCGAGTGCGACGACATCCAGGTCGCCGAGCTCGAGCAGGTGCGCAGTCTTGCCGCCCGGCGCGGCGCAGGCGTCGAGCACCCGTGCCCCGGGCGGCAGGCCGGGGCCGAGCAGCAGCGGCGCCGCCCGTTGCGCCGCGGCGTCCTGCACCGAGACGTCGCCGGCGGCGAAGCCGGGCAGCTTCTGCACCGGCAGCGCATGCGCCAGCACCACGGCATGCGGGCCCGCGACCCAGCCCTGCAAGCCGGCGTCGGCCAGCCGCTCGACATACGCCGCCGGCGTGCCGCGACGCGCATTGACACGCAGCGTCATCGGCGGATGCTCGTTGTTCGCGGCCAGCAGCGCCTGCCAATGGTCGGGCCAGTCGGCCTGCAGCCGCTCGATCCACCAGCGCGGGTGGTTGAAGCGCGCCACCGGGTCGGCCAGTGCGGTGGCCAGCTGTGCATCGCTTTCGCGCAGGAAGCGTCGCAGCACCGCATTGACGAACGGCGCGCTGGCCCGGGCGCGCTGCTTGGCGGCCTCGACCGCCTGGTTCACCAGCGTGTGCGGCGCATAGCTGGCACCGGCGCCRGTGCTCGGCTGCATCAGTGCCAGCGCGCTCAGCAGCAGCGCGTCGACGAACGGCGGCGGCGGCTTGGGCGCGAGCTGCTGGCGCAGCGCCTGCGCGATGCCGAGCAGGCGCATCACCTCGAACGCGAGGGCCTGGGTGCCGGGTCGCGCCTCGGCCGGGCAGCGCACCAGCGCCTCGGTGAGCGAGCGGCCGTCGCGCACCGCCTGCACCGCGGTGGCGACGTGGACGAGCAGTTGAGAAAGCGGGAGAGAAGAAGGAGATGGGGTCACGCCCGACAGTCTACGGGCCGGAGCCGGCACAATCGGAGCCCGAGCCAACGACCTCGCAGCACACAAGAAAGGCCGCCATGCCGACCGCGACACCCCCGAGCGACGCCGAACTCGCCGCCCTGCCCGCCTCCGAGCGCATCCGCTACCGCCTGGTCGGTGCCGACTGCCGCTACCACGCGAACGACAACATCTCGGCCCACATCCGCGACGGCGAGGTCGATGAGCTGCGCGCCGAGGTCGAGGCGAAGATGCAGGAGGTGCTGAAGGCGCTGGTGATCGACACCGAGAGCGACCACAACACCAACGAGACCGCACGGCGCGTCGCGAAGATGTTCCTGACCGAGGTGTTCCGCGGCCGCTACGTGCCGATGCCGGCGGTCACCGAGTTCCCCAACGTCGAGCGGCTCAACGAGCTGATGATCGTCGGCCCGGTCACCGTGCGAAGCGCCTGTTCGCACCACCTGTGCCCGATCATGGGCCGGGTCTGGATCGGCATCCTGCCGAACGAGCATTCGAACCTGATCGGCCTGTCGAAGTACGCCCGCATCTGCGACTGGATCATGAGCCGCCCGCAGATCCAGGAAGAGGCGGTCACGATGCTGGCCAACGAATTGCAAAGCCGCGTCAAGCCCGACGGCCTGGCCATCGTGATGGAGGCCGACCATTTCTGCATGCACTGGCGCGGCGTGAAGGACGACCAGTCGATGATGACCAACAGCGTGATGCGCGGCGCCTTCCTGAAGGACGCGAGCCTGCGCCGCGAGTTCCTGTCCCTGCTCAGCAAGAAGACCTGAAAGGAGCACCCCATGCTCGTGCGCCTGATGTACGCCAGCCGTGCCGCCGACTCGATGGACGCCGAGACGCTGGCCGCCATCATGAAGAAGTCGCGCGCCCACAACCCGCAGGTCGGCGTGACCGGCGTGCTGTGCTTTTCCAGCGGCATCTTCCTGCAGGTGCTCGAAGGCGGGCGGCTGCCGGTGAACCTGCTGTACAACCGCATCGCGAGCGACCCGCGCCACCGCGACGTGGCGCTGCTGCGCTACGAAGAGATCAGCGAGCGTCGCTTTGCCGGCTGGGCCATGGGCCAGGTGATGATGAACATGCTGAACCCGGCGCTGCTGCTCAAGTACTCGGAGAAGGCGGTGCTCGACCCCTACGCGGTGTCGGGCGACGTGTCGATGGCGCTGTTCGACGAGCTGGTCGCCACCGCGTCGGTCATGTGCCAGAACTGAACTCGGCCGGCAGCTCGATGTAGTGCCGCGCCAGCTCGGGCGGCAGCGGCGAATCGAGCAGCAGCCCGGCCAGGCGCAGCGCATCGGCCGCGCCGTCCGACAGCCGGTTCATCGGGCTCGCGGCCAGCGCCGCCTCGAGCCAGGCGCGCACCAGCACCGGCCGCAGCATCCACGGCAGCCCCTGCACCACGCCCAGGGCCTGCGCCACCTCGTCGGCATCCGGCAGCTCGGGCGCCGGCACGATCGCGCCGCGCACCCAGCGCTTCATCACCGCCTGGTACCAGGCGGTGCCGGTTTCCAGCTCGCCGTCGGGCACCAGGCGCGACAGGAAGGCGGTGAAGCGCGCCACCTGCATCAGCGCCGATTCGGGCAGGTCGGCCAGGTCGTTGCTGGCGCTGGCGTTCGGGCTCGGCGGGCGCGCCTCGCCCAGGCGGTGCCGCAGCGCGAGCCAGTGCAGCCGGTCGATCGGGCGCACCTGGCCGTCGGCGGCCATCACGCGGCGCGCCGCCTCGACCACGTCCTGCCGGTCATGCAGGGGCGCGCGGGCGATGCGCGCCAGCAGCAGCTCGATCCACGGCAGCCGGGCCGCCCGGCTCAGCTTCTTGACCTCGTCGCGCAGCGCGTCGGCGGTGCTCAGGCCGCGGGTCTCGTCGCGCCAGGCGCGGCGTTCGCGCTGGCTGCCGGGGGTGGCGATCAGCGCCAGCAGCACGGCACGCAGCTCGCCGGGCCCGTGGACACGCCCGAGGCGGTCGATGGCCTCGCGCTCATCGTCGTCGGATAGCGGCCGCGGCTGCGGCAGCGTGGCAGGGGTTTCGGACGTGGCAGACATGGGCACAGCATAGGCGATGGGCGCCACCATGGCGGTGACCGGCGGTGACCGCACCGGCTCGTCGGATTCGACCGCCGGCAGCGTCGGGGCCTCGAGCGGCAGCATGCCGCGGCCGTAGACGCGGCGCACGCGCTCGCGCAGCGGCGGGTGGGTCGCCAGCCAGCCGGCCGGCGCCTGCAGCAGCTGGCCGGCCAGCAGGTGCACCTGCACGCGGTGCAGCGCCGCCTCGCGCGAATCGACCTGGTGCCAGATCTTGCGCAGCGTGCCGCCCAGGCCATCGCGGCTGCGCGTGAACTGCACCGCACTGGCATCGGCCAGCAGCTCGCGCTGGCGCGATACCGCCGCCTGCAGCACCCGGCCGGCGAGCCAGCCCAGGCTGCCGGCGCCGAGGAAGACCGGGCCGATCACCACGCCGGGGAACGCGTGGCGGTCGTTCTCGTCGGTCTCCATCAGCCGGCGCCCGTAGCCGTGCACCAGCGACAGCCCCCACACCAGCGCCAGCAGCACCATGTGCAGCCGCAGGTCGCCGTTGTGGATGTGGCCGAACTCGTGCGCGACCAGGCCCTGCAGCTCGTCGCGCGTCAGCCGTTGCAGCGCGCCGCGCGTCACCGCGATCACCGACTCGCCGGCCGACCAGCCGGCCGCGAACGCGTTGATCGCGTCCTCGTGCTCCAGCAGGAAGACGCGCGGGCGCGGCAGGCCGGTGGCGAGCGTCATCTCGTCGACGATGTTCAGCAGCCGGCGTTCGGTGACGTCGCGCGGATCGAGCAGCTCGCGCCCGCCGGCCCATTCGGCCACGTGGGCGCCACCGCCGCTGCGCAGCCGGGCGGTCTCGACCCAGCAGCCGCCGAGCACGAACAGCAGCACGACGGCGCTGTTGGTCTCGAAGAACAGCGGCGGCAGGTCGGACAGCGCGACGCCGCGCCACACCAGGCTGGCGAGGCCCCACCACAGCGCGAGCAGTGCCGCGTTGACCGCCAGCACCAGCGCCAGCAGCAGCAGCGCGAACAGCGCCAGCAGGCGCAGCGTGGCCTGCCGCGTCTCCTGCTGCTGGTCGCGAAAGCGCACGGCGGCGCCGGACTACAGCTGCACGCGCACCGGGGCGCGCTCGGCCTCGCTGGTGGTGGACTGCAGCATCGCGGCCTCGCGGAAGCCGAACAGCGCGGCCAGCAGGCGGGTCGGGAACTGCTGCGCGGCGACGTTGTAGTCGAAGGCCGCGTCGTTGAAGAGCTGGCGCGAGAACGCCACCTTGTTCTCGGTGCTGGTCAGTTCCTCGGCCAGCTCGCGCAGGCTCTGGTCGGCCTTCAGCTCGGGGTAGGCCTCGACCAGCGCCATCAGCCGGCCCATCGCCGAGCCGAGCACGTCCTCGGCCATCGACAGGCTGGTGACGGGGCCGGCGCTGCCGGGGCGCGCACGCGCCAGGTCGGCGGCGGCCTTGGCCTGGTTGCGCGCGGCGATCACCGCCTCGAGGGTGTCGCGCTCGTGGGCGACGTACTTGCGTGCGACCTCGACCAGGTTGGGGATCAGGTCGTAGCGGCGCTTGAGCTGCACGTCGATCTGCGCGAACGCGTTGCCGATGACGTTGCGCAGCCGCACCAGCCGGTTGTAGGCGCCGACGGCCCAGAAGACCAGGACGGCGAGGATGATCCAGGCGGTGATTTGGGTGGTGCTCATAAGGTGGCGCAAGGCGCTGGTTGATCGCCTGCACTCTACGCCACGCCTGGCCATATCTGACTCTCTGATCTCGATCTCGACCCTCCTGTTGCGTAGTAACCTGCAACGATCCCCCACAAGCACGCCATGTCATCCAATTCCATCCGTGTCGGCGCCGAACTCTTCAACGCTGCTCGCGAAGAGGGCTCCCCCATGCCTCGGTCGGCTGCGCAGCAGATCGAGCATTGGGCGCGGATCGGCGCAGCCCTGGAGGCATGCAACCTCACGGTGAACCAGGTTGCCTTGCTCCTGAAAGAGCGGTCCGATGGGGTCGACCCACCGGGAGATTCCGAGCTTTGGGCATTCAAGCGGCAGCAGCAGCAAACTGATCTCCAGAACGCCCGGGCGGGCCTCGTCAGCCAAGAGCGTTTGAGCTGGTTCTCCGGCGGAAAAGCCCGCCATCTCAAGTTGGCCGACTCGCCCTACTGAGGCGCGGCATGGCGACGCAGCCAGAACTTCCGGCAGGTGAGGAACCCTTGACGCGGACACCGTGGACCGGCTCTTGTCCAACATGAGCACGAGCTGGGCGGCAAACTCCAGCGCATCTACACGCTGGCGCGCAGCCAAGTGGGCAAACGGCTGCTCGCCGGGCACCAGATCGAACTGCTGGACGCCAACGACGGCTTGATTGCCGACGGGTCGGCGCCTACTCCTGGACGGGCGGATGCTTCAGCGAATGGGCGACTTCGGCCAGCGCCTCGCGGGCCTGCTCGGCATCGCGCGCGAGGCCCAGTTCGCCGCGCTCGTAGGCCATCGCCAGCGCTTGGTGCGCGGGCGGGTACTCCAAAGCCGCGGCCTCGCGATACAAGGCAAGGGCCCGCGCCTCGTCGCGCGGCATGCCGCTGCCTTCGCGGGCCGCATTGGCCAGCAGGAACAGCGCCTGCGGGTCATGGCCTTGCGCCGCCCGCGCCAGCCACCGCGCGGCCGTGCCATCATCCCCTGCGCGCCGCGCGATCAAGGCGCGCTGCAGTGCGGCGCCCGCATGTCCCTGCGCGGCGGCCTGCTCGAAATCGCGCGCCGCGGCCGCCTCGTCGTGCTGCGACCCCGGCTGCAGGCGCAGGCGCCCGAGCTGGTAGGCCGCCTGCACGTCGCCCTGCTGCTGCGCCGCCAGCAGCCAGTGCTGCGCTTCACCGCTGCGCGCCGGCCCGTCGGCCAGCAAGGCCATCCCGAAGGCCCGCTGCGCATCCGCCGCGCCGCCCTGCGCGCGGTAGCGCAGCTGCAGCAAGGCCTGCGGATCGCGCCCCGCGCCGGCACGCACCGCCAGCTGCTCGGTCGACACCGTCACGGCCTCGTCGCGGGCGCTGCGGGCGCTGACGCCCACCGCCAGCGCCGCGCTCGTGGCGGCCAGCGCCACCAGCGCCCAGACGGTGTGTTCGAGCAGCCGCGCCATCACTGGGCCAGGTCGATCGCGTAGACCGACAGGCTCTTGCCGCTGCCGTCATCGGCCTGCTGCAGCGTGATGCCCGGCAGGCCGGCCGCCTGGGCCAGCGCCAGCTGCCCCGCCGCCGACTTGAAGGTCACCGGGCCCGCCGTCGTCACCTTCGTGAAGTGCCAGCTGCGGTGCGAGCCGTTGGTGGCGCGCGTCAGGTTCTTCGCGGTCTTGATGTAGGCGATCAGCACGTCGCGGTTGGCGTCCGGCGATGCGTAGATCGTCTTGCTGCCGTCCAGCCCCGGGAAGCTGCCGCCGCCGCTCGCGCGGTAGTTGTTGGTCGCGACGACGAACTCGGCCGCCGGGTCGATGGCCGCGCCCTTGTACGTCAGGTTCTTGATGCGGCTGCCGACGGCCTGCGTCACGTCGATCTCGTACTGCATGTCGGCCGACGTGAACATGTCGAAGTTGTAGCCCGGGTAGGTGCTGACCAGCTCCTGCGCCGTCGCCAGCGCCGGGTTGATGGTGTTGAAGCGCTTGGCCGCGGTCTCGAGCCAGTTCTTGACGTCCGCACCGGTCACCTTCACCGCGTAGATGGTGTTCGGGTACAGGTACAGGTCGGCGGCGTTGTTGATCGCCAGCGGCCCCGACGCCACGTCGGTGAAGTCGCTGCCGCCGCCGAAGCCGGACTTGAACGGTGCACTGACCGACAGCACCGGCAGGTTCTTGTACTGCGGCAGGTTGGCCTGGATGTAGCTCGCGACGTAGTCGGCCTGGGCCTGGTTGACGATCTCGATCGCGCCCGGCTCGCCGACGTCGGCGAAGTAGCTCGTCATCCGGAAATCGGTCGTGCCGACCGGCGTCTTCACGTAGGTGATCGTCGCCTGGTGCTCGGCCTCGACCAGCGGGGCCACCGTCGCGTCCACCGCCACGTAGGTCTTGTCGGCGTTCTGCGTCGAACGCGCCTGCACGGTGGCGGCCTTGGTCGTGTCGACCGTCCACTTGCTGCCGTCGTGCTTCAGGTTCAGGCCGATCACGCCCAGGTGCTTGCCCCAGAAGTTGGCCATCACGGTCGGCACGCCGTTGACCGTGCCCTTGGCCTTGTCGACGCCGGTCTGGTTGAACTGGCCCACGGTGCTGTTGGCATCCGGGAAGATCTGGTGCGAATGGCCGATCAGCATCGCATCGACGCCGGCCACGTTCGACAGGTGCCAGCTGCCGTTCTCCATCGTCGGCGAGTAGGCCGAGCTGTCGAGCCCGCCGTGCGAGATCACGACGATCAGCTCGGCGCCCTTGGCCTTCATCTCGGGCACGAACTTCTCCGCCGTTTCCTTCACGCCCTCGGTGTACACCTTGCCATCCAACCAGCGCTTGTCCCAGGCCAGGATGGTGGGCGGCGCGAAGCCGATGAAGCCGACCTTGACCGGCACGCTGACGTCCGTGCCGTCCGGGGCCTTGGCCTTCAGCGTCTTCGTGACGATGGTGTACGGGTTGAACAGCGGCTGCTTGCTCTTGACGCTGTAGACGTTGGCCAGCACCTGCGGGAAGGCCGGGCCGGCGCACTTGGCCTGCGCCGCGACGGCCGGCATGCCGTCGACGTCGAACTTGCTGCCGGTCACCTGGGCCAGGTAGGGCAGGCCGTAGTTGAACTCGTGGTTGCCGATGCCGCCGACGTCGTAGCCGGACGCGTTCATCGCCTTGTAGATCGCCAACGTGTCGGTGCAGGCAGCGGGCTTCACCAGCGCCTGGTAGTCGGACAGCGCCGTGCCCTGGATGGTGTCGCCGTTGTCGACCAGCATCGTGTTGGCGAACTCGGCGCGCGCCGCCTTGATCAGCGTCGAGGTGCGTTCGAAGCCGAGCGTCGTGTCGGCGGCCAGCTTGAAATAGTCGTAGCTGCGCACGTTGGTGTGCAGGTCGGTGGTCTCCAGCAGCGCGAGCTGCGCGGTGGTGCCGGCCGCGACGGCCGGGGCCGGCGCGGGCGCGTCGTCGTCGCTGCCGCCACAGGCCAGCAAGCCGGTTCCCAGCACGATGACGCCCGCACCCCAACCCATCCCTCGATTGAACCGCATCTTGACTCCTGTAGGTGTGATCGCCTCGTGGGCGAAGCGGGGAGTGTCGCGACGGCATGTGGCAACTCTGTGAAACGGCACCGTGGTCCGACGCTTCGATGCAGGCCGAAGCATCTTCCGGGCCCGCGGCACGAAGATCCATCCCACCGTCACCGGAACCTGCCATGCCGTCCAACGAACTCCTCTTCCTGCTGGTCTTCGCCGCCTTCGTCTTCACCCTCGCCGGCTTCGTCAAGGGCGTGATCGGCCTCGGGCTGCCGACCATCTCGATGGGACTGCTCAGCATCGTGATGCCGCCGGCGCAGGCCGCGGCGCTGCTGGTGGTGCCGTCGTTCGTCACCAACATCTGGCAGATCGCCGGGCCGGGTTTCGCGGCGCTGCTGCGCCGGCTCGCGACGCTGCTGGCCGGCGTGTGTGCCGGCGTCGCGCTCGGCACCGGCTGGCTGAGCGCCGGCCACGCACCAAGCTGGGCCGGCCTGGCCCTGGGGCTGTCGCTGCTGGCCTATGCAAGCCTCGGGCTGCTGGCGGTGCGGCTGCACGTGCCGGCGCGGCTGGAGCCGTGGCTGTCGCCGCTGGTCGGCGTCTCGACCGGGCTCGTCACCGCGGCCACCGGCGTGTTCGTGATCCCCTGCGTGCCCTACCTGCAGGCGCTCGGCCTGGCGAAGGAAGAGCTGGTGCGTGCCCTCGGCATCTCGTTCCTGGTCTCGACCATCGCGCTGGCCGCGAGCCTGCAGCACGGCGGCGCGCTCGACATGCGGGCCGCCACCAGTTCGCTGCTCGCGCTGCTGCCGGCGCTGCTCGGCATGGGCCTGGGGCAGCAATTGCGGCGCGCGGTGCAGCCGGACACCTTCAAGCGCATCTTCCTTGCCGGGCTGTGGCTGCTGGGGGCTTACCTGAGCCTGCGCGCCTTGTGGGCATGAGAGGATGCCCCGATGAGCAGCCCGGAACCCCGCTTCACCCGCATCGCCGCGATGATCGGCGACCCGACCCGGGCGCGCATGCTGGCCGCGTTGATGGGCGGCCAGTACCTCGCGGCCGGCGAACTGGCCGAAACCGCCGGCGTCACCGCGCAGACCGCCAGCGCGCACCTCACGCAGCTGGTCGACAACGAGCTGGTCGTCGTGCGCACGCAGGGCCGGCACCGCTACTTCCGGCTCGCCGACGCCGACATCGGCCACGCGCTCGAAGCGCTGTCGCTGGTGGCCGAGCGCGCCGCCGGTTCGGAGAAATGGAACCATGGCGCCTACAAGCCGCTGAAGGCCGCGCGCACCTGCTACAGCCACCTGGCCGGCGAGCTGGGCGTCGCGTGGTTCGAGGGCTTGCTGGCCCGCGGCACGCTGGTGCCGCGCGACGGCCAATTCGTGCTGAGCGACGTCGGCCGCCACGAACTGCAGACCTTGGGCATCGCGTTGCCGCCGAGCGGCGCCAAGCGCTATGCCTATGCCTGCCTGGATTGGTCAGAGCGCCGCGACCACCTGGCCGGCGGGCTGGCGGTCAGCCTGCTCGACCACGCGATGGACCAGGGTTGGCTGCGCCGCGTGGCGGGCTCGCGCGCGCTGACGCTGACGCCCGAAGGCCGGCGCGCGCTCGCGCCCTGGCTGCAGCAGCCGCCGCGACAGCCTCAGCTGGAGAACTCGGTGTCCGCGAACGGCATCGAGCCGTGACGCCGCCACGCGCCGTAGCCGCGGGCGCGCAGCGCGCAGGCCGGGCACTGGCCGCAGCCGTAGCCCCACTCGTGGCGCTGGCTGCGCTCGCCGAGATAGCAGGTGTGGGTGTGCTCGACGACCAGCTGGGTCAGCGGCTCGCCGCCGAGTTCGTCGGTCAGCGCCCAGGTCTGCGCCTTGTCCAGCCACATCAGCGGCGTCTCGATCGTCATCGGCGTGTCCATGCCCAGGCTCAGCGCGACCTGCTGCGCCTTCAGCGTGTTGTCGCGGCAATCGGGGTAGCCTGAAAAGTCGGTCTCGCACATGCCGCCCACCAGCACGCTGAGCCCGCGCCGGTAGGCGATCGCCGCGGCGAACGTGAAGAACAGCAGGTTGCGCCCCGGCACGAAGGTGTTCGGCAGGCCGCTCGCGTTCATCTCGATCGCGCGCGCCTTGGTGAGCGCGGTGTCGGAGATCTGGCCCAGCAGCTGCAGGTCGAGCAGGTGGTCGTCGCCCAGCTTGCCGGCCCAGCGGCGGAACTGCGCATGCAGCTGCGCGCGCACGTTGAGCCGGCACTCGAGCTCGACGACGTGGCGCTGGCCGTAGTCGAAGCCGATGGTCTCGACGTGGGCATAGCTTTCGAGCGCCCACGCGAGGCAGGCGGTGGAATCCTGGCCGCCGGAGAACAGCACCAGGGCCGAACGCGGATCGCTCATGTGCGGATTTCTCCCTGGCCCAGCACGACCCATTTCATCGAGGTCAGGCCTTCCAGCCCGACCGGCCCGCGTGCATGGAACTTGTCGGTGCTGATGCCGATCTCGGCGCCCAGCCCGTACTCGAAACCATCGGCGAAACGCGTGCTGGCGTTGACCATCACGCTGGCCGAATCGACCTCGCGCAGGAAGCGCATCGCATGGCCGTGGTGCTCGGTGAGGATCGCATCGGTGTGGTGCGAGCCGTGGCGGTTGATGTGGGCGATGGCTTCGTCGAGGTCGGCCACCACCTTCACGCTGATGACCGCCGCGAGGTATTCCTCGTCCCAATCCTGCTCGGTCGCCGCGACCAGCGTCGCGCCGGCCACCGGCTGCAGCAGCGCCAGCGCCGCCGGGTCGCAGCGCATCTCGACGCCCTTGGCGGCAAACAGCGCGCCCAGGCGCGGCAGGAAGGCCGGCGCGACGTCGCGGTGCACCAGCAGCGACTCGGCCGCATTGCAGGGGCTGTATTTCTGCGTCTTGGCGTTGTCGGTCACGCGCAAGGCCAGTTCCAGATCGACCTGCGCGTCGACGTAGACGTGGCAATTGCCGTCCAGGTGCTTGATCACCGGCACCCGGGCCTCGCGGCTGATGCGCTCGATCAGGCCCTTGCCGCCGCGCGGGATGATCACGTCGACCGCCTGCGGCGACGCGATCAGGTGGCCGACGGCGGCGCGGTCGGTGGTCTGCACGAGCTGCACCGCGTCGACCGGCAGGCCGGCCTCGTCGAGCGCGGCCTGCACCAGCTTCCACAGCGCGAGGTTGGACTGGAGGGCCTCCGAGCCGCCACGCAGGATGCAGGCGTTGCCGCTCTTGATCGCAAGCGAGGCCGCCTCGATGGTGACGTTGGGCCGGCTCTCGTAGATCATGCCGAACACGCCCAGCGGCACGCGCATCTGGCCGACGCTGATGCCGCTCGGGCGGCGGCGCAGGCCGGTGATCTCGCCGATCGGGTCGGGCATCGCGGCGATCTGTTCGCAGCCTTCGGCGACGGTGGCCAGCACCTTCGGGGTCAGCTTCAGGCGGTCGACCATCGGGGCGGCCAGGCCGGCGGCCTGGGCGGCAGCGATGTCGACCTGGTTGGCCTGGGCCAGCGCATCGCCGCCCTCGCGCAGCCGGCGTGCCAGCGCCAGCAGCGCGGCGTTCTTCGCGGCGGTGGAGGCCGCCGCCATCCGGCCGCTGGCCGCCCGCGCCGCCGCGCCCATGTGGGCGATGGTCGCCTGGAGGTCGTTCGAAGTCATCCGGGCATTGTCGCAAACCGCATGCCAGTGCGGGGCCCGACGTGGATATCCCGGCCGGATCAGGCCAGTTCGGCCGAACGGTGGCAGGCCGCCAGCTGGCCCGGCGCCACCTCGGCCAGCACCGGCACCTCGACCCGGCAGCGCTCGATCGCATGCGGGCAGCGCTTGTGGAAGGCACAGCCGCTCGGCGGGTTCAGCGGCGACGGCAGCTCGCCGCTCAGCACCGTCTTCTGCGCGCGCGAGGCCGCGTCGATGCGCGGCGTGCTGGCCAGCAGCGCCCGCGTGTACGGGTGGCGCGGCGCGGCGAACAGCTGCCGCTTGGGCGCCTGCTCGACCACCTTGCCGAGGTACATCACCATCACGTCGTCGGCGATCAGCTCCACCACCGCCAGGTTGTGCGAGATGAAGACGTAGGCCACCTTCGTCTCGTCCTGCAGGTCCATCAGCAGGTTCAGCACCTGGGCCTGGATCGACACGTCGAGCGCCGACACCGGTTCGTCGGCGACGACGATGCGCGGCGACAGCATCAGCGCGCGCGCGATCGCGATGCGCTGGCGCTGCCCGCCGGAGAACATGTGCGGGTAGCGCTGGTGGAACTCGGGCCGCAGGCCGACGCGGGCCATCATCGCGCGCGCCCGCTCGGCGCGTTCGGCGGCCGACAGCGGCGTGTTGATGAGCAGCGGTTCCTCGAGCGCGCGGCCGATCGTCTTGCGCGGGTTCAGGCTCGCGAACGGGTTCTGGAACACCATCTGCACCTCGCGGCGCAGCGCCTTGCGGGCCGCCGCACCGGCGGTGGCGACGTCGACGCCGGCCAGCACCAGGTGGCCGGCCGTGGGCGCCTCGATCATCGTGACCTGGCGTGCCAGCGTGCTCTTGCCGCAGCCGGATTCGCCGACCACGGCCAGCGTCCGGCCGGCCTTGACCTCGAAGGACACGCCGTCGAGCGCACGCGCGAGCGCCTTCGGCTTCATGAAGCCCTGGGACACCGGGTAGTGCTTGGCCAGTCCGCTCGCCTGGAGCACCACGGTGTCGGGGGATCCCGGATTGCGGCCTTCGGCCTCCATCCGGGCGACGGGTGCGGTCATGCGGGCACCTCGGAATGAAGCGGGAAGTAGCAGCGGGCCTGGGCACCTTCGGGGCCGGACAGCGCGGGCCGCTCGGCGCGGCACCTGTCCTGCACGTACGGGCAGCGCGGCGACAGCAGGCAGCCCTGCGGCCGGTCGAACGCGCCCGGCACCACGCCCGGCATCGAGCTGAGCCGGCGCCGGCCGATGTTGTGCTCCGGCAGCGCCGACAGCAGCGCCTCGGTGTACGGGTGGCGCGGCGCCTCGAAGATCTGCGGCACCAGCGCGGTCTCGACCACCTCGCCGGCATACATCACCTGCACCCGCTGCGCGACCTCGGCCACGACGCCCAGGTCGTGCGTGATCAGCATCAGCGCCATGCCGCGCTCGCGCTGCAGCTTCAGCAGCAGCGCCAGCATCTGCGCCTGGATCGTCACGTCGAGCGCGGTCGTCGGTTCGTCGGCGATCAAGAGCCGCGGGTTGCAGGCGATCGCCATCGCCACCATCACGCGCTGGCTCATGCCGCCCGACAGCTGGTGCGGGAAGGCATCGAGCCGGCGCTCGGCATCGGGGATCTCGACGTCGCGCAGCAGCTGCAGCGCGCGTGCGCGCAAGGCCTTCTTCGAGCCGCCCTCGTGGATGCGCAGCGTCTCGATCAGCTGGTACGCGACGGTGAAGCAGGGGTTCAGGCTGCTCATCGGATCCTGGAAGATCATCGCGATGTCGCGCCCGAGCATCTGGCGGCGCTGTTTCAGCGGCATGGCCAGCAGGTCCTGCCCGTCGAAGCGCAAGGCCTGGGCGCTGACGCGGCCCGGCTCCTCGACCAGGCCCATCAGCGCGAGCGCGGTGACGCTCTTGCCCGAGCCCGATTCGCCGACGATGCCCACCACCTCGCCCGCATCGATGCGCAGGCTCACGCCGTCGACCGCCTTGAACGGCGACGCGGCCGGGCCGAACTCGACCCGCAGTTGATCCACTTCCAGCAAGGCCATCGGGCTTATCTCTTGAGCTTCGGGTCGAGCGCGTCGCGCAGCCCGTCGCCCATCAGGTTGAAGGCCAGCACCGACACCAGGATCGCCAGGCCCGGCAGCGTCACCACCCACCAGGCGCTCTGGATGAATTCGAGCGCGCTGGCCAGCATCGAGCCCCATTCCGGCGTCGGCGGCTGTGCCCCCAGGCCGAGGAAGCCCAGGGCTGCGGCATCGAGGATCGCGGTCGAGAAGCCGAGCGTCGCCTGCACGATCAGCGGCGCGGCGCAGTTGGGCAGCACCGTGTCGAACATCAGCCGCGGCGTGCCGGCACCGGCCAGCCGCGACGCGGCGACATAGTCCTTGCCGAGCTCGCCGATCACCGCGGCGCGCGTCAGGCGCACGAAGTGCGGCAGCATCACGATGGCGATCGCGTACATCGCGTTCATCAGCCCGGGGCCGAGGATGGCCACCACCGACACCGCCAGCAGCAGGCTGGGCAGTGCCAGCATGATGTCCATCAGCCGCATGATGGTGAACTCGACCCCGCCGCGGAAGAAGCCGGCCAGCAGGCCCAGCACCACGCCGATGCTCAGCGACAGGCCCACCGACACCAGGCCGATCAGCAGCGACAGCCGGGTGCCGTGGATCAGCCGCGACAGCACGTCGCGCCCGACCGGGTCGGTGCCGAGGAGGAAGCGATGGCCGTTGACCGGCTGCCACGACGGCGCCTGCAGCGTCGCATCGCGGTACTGCTCGCTCGGCGAATACGGCGCGATCACGTCGGCCAGCAGCGCGCACAGCAGCAGTGCGACCACGATCACGAGGCCGATGATGGCGCCGCGGTTGCGGCGGAAATCGCGCCACAGCTCGGCCAGCGGCGACGGCGGCGTGCTGCCGGCGGGGGCTTGCGGGAGGCTGGCTTCACTCATTCGGGTTCGGTCTCAGTGGTGCCGGATGCGTGGGTTGATCACGCCATAGAGCAGGTCGACCAGCAGGTTGACGCCGATGATCACGGTGGCCGACATCAGGATGCCGCCCTGCACCGCCGGGTAGTCGCGGCGGTGGATGGCCTCGACCAGCCACTTGCCGATGCCGGGCCACGAGAAGATGGTCTCGGTGAGGATGGCGCCGGCCAGCATCGTGCCGACCTGCAGCCCGATCGTCGTCACCACCGGGATCAGCGCGTTGCGCAGCGCATGGATGGCGACGACGCGCCAGGTCGAAGCGCCCTTGGCGCGCGCGGTGCGCACGTAGTCCTCGCGCAGCACCTCGAGCATCGACGAGCGCGTCATGCGCGCGATCACCGCGAGCGGGATGGTGCCCAGCGCCACCGCCGGCAGGATCAGGTGCGACAGCGCGCTGCGGAACGCGCCCTTGTCGTCGGACAGCAGCGAATCGACCAGCATGAAGCCGGTGACCGGCGGGATGTCGAACTGGATCGCGATGCGCCCGGACACCGGCGTCCAGCCGAGCGTCACCGAGAAGAACAGGATCAGCAGCAGGCCCCACCAGAAGATCGGCATCGAGTAGCCGGTCAGCGACGCGCCCATCACGGTGTAGTCGTAGACGGTGTTGCGCTTCATCGCCGCCAGGATGCCGGCCGGCAGGCCGATCGCGAGCGCAAGGAACAGCGCCACCATCGACAGCTCGATGGTGGCCGGGAACAGCGTCAGGAACTCGCGGAACACCGGCTCGTGCGTGATGGTCGACAGCCCCAGGTCACCGTGCAGTGCGCGCCAGACGTAGTCCAGGTATTGCTGCCACAGCGGGCGGTCGAGGCCGAACTCGTGCACCAGGCGCTGGTAGCGCTCGGGCGTCATGCCGCGCTCGCCGGACAGGGCTTCGACCGGGTCGCCCGGCAGCAGGCGGATCAGCGAGAACACCAGCAGCGTGATGCCGAGGAAGGTCGGCAGCACGAGCGACAGGCGCTTGGCAATGAAGGAAATCATTCAGATGGTGGCCAGGACGGGAGCGGGCCGGGCGCCGGGCCGCCAAGAGCCACGAAGAGGCTCACTTCGTGGACCTTGCCGGCCGAGGGGTCGTCACTTCGCGAGATCGACCTTGGTGAAGTAGTGGTGCGCGGTCGCATCCATCTTGTAGCCAATCACTTCCTTGCGCACCGGGTCGAAGCGCACCGAGTGGGCGATCGGGATCCACGGGGCCTCTTCATGGACGATCTCCTGGGCCTTGCCGTACAGCGCAGCGCGGTCGGACTGCTTCGTGACGGCCTTGGCCTTCTGCACCAGCTCCTCGAAGCCCTTGTCGCACCAGCGCGCGACGTTGCCGCCGCCCTTCACCGCCGAGCAGCCGAGCAGCGGCACGAAGAAGTTGTCGGGGTCGCCGTTGTCGCCCGACCAGCCGAACATCATCGCGTGCTGCTCGCCGGTCTTGCTGCGCTTGCGGTACTCGCCCCACTCGAAGGTGATCAGCTTGGTCTTGACGCCGATCTTCTCCCAGTCGGCCTGGATCAGCTCGGCCATGCGCTTGCCGTCCGGGTTGTACGGGCGCGTCACCGGCAGGTACCACAGCTCGACCTCGGTGCCGTTCGGGAAGCCCGCCTTGGCCAGCAGGTCCTTGGCCTTCGCCGGGTCATACGGGTACTCGGCCACCTTGTCGTTGTACGACCAGAGCGTCGGCGGGATCGGGTTCTTGGCGGCCTGGCCCGCGCCCTGGAACACCGAGTCGAGGATCGCCTTCTTGTTGACCGCCATGCTCAGCGCCTGGCGCACCTGCTTGTTGTCGAACGGCTTCTTCTCGACGTTGAAGGCGATGTAGCCGACGTTCAGGCCGTTCTGCTGCACCAGGTTGATGTTCGGATCGGCCTTCATCAGCGCGACGTCGGCCGGCTTCGGGAACGCCATCACGTGGCACTCGCCGGTCTTCAGCTTGGCGTAGCGCACCGACGCGTCGGTGGTGATCGCGAACACCAGGTTGTCGATCTTCGGGCGGCCGCCCCAGTAGGCGTCGAAGGCCTTGTAGCGGATCACCGCGTCCTTCTGGTACGAGACGAACTGGAACGGGCCGGTGCCCACCGGCTCGCGGTCCAGCGCCTCGGGCGTGCCGGCGGCCTTCATCTTCTCGCCGTACTCGGCCGACAGGATGGACGCGAAGTCCATCGCCATGTTGGCCATGAACGGCGCCTCGGGCTTCTTCAGCACGAACTTCACCGTCAGCGCATCGACCTTCTCGACGCGCTCGACGATGTCCTTCATGCCCATGTCCTCGAAGTACGCGTAGGTCGCGCCCGGCTGGGTCTTGGCCAGCGGGTGGTTCGGGTCGGCCATGCGGTTGTACGAGAACAGCACGTCGTCGGCGTTGAAGTCGCGCGTCGGCGTGAACTTGGACGTGCTGTGGAACTTGACGCCCTTGCGCAGCTTGAAGGTGTAGCTCAGGCCGTCGGCCGCGGCGGTCCAGCTCTCGGCCAGCGCCGGGATGATGTTGGTGGTGCCGGTGTCGAACTCGACCAGGCGGTTGAACATCGGGACCGACACCGCGTCGAAGGTGGTGCCCGTCGTGTAGTACTGCGGGTTGAAGCCTTCCGGGCTGCCCTCGGAGCAGTAGACCAGCGTCTTGGCCGCGAACGATGCGCCCGCGCACGCCAGAAGGCAGGTGGCCGCAAGGGCCCGGAGGGGGAAGCCGCGAAGTTTCATGGGTGTGGGTCCTGTAAAGGGTTGTCCGGGCAAGCGCGCGATGATAGCGCCCCGATTGACGTGTACGGCAACCGGGGCGGTCGAAGTGGTCTAGCCCAGCCGGCCCGGCAACCACAGCCACAGCGGCGCGGTCAGCGCGAAACCGAAGGTCGACAGCACGATCGCCGCGGTGGCCTCGGCTTCGAGCGCCGTGTAGCGCTGCGCGAAGATCAGCGCATTGCTGCCGATCGGCAGCGCCGCCGCCATCACCACCACCGCCAGCGGCAGCCCCGAGAGCCCGAAGCCCCAGTGGCCCGCCACCAGCACCAGGGCCGGCAGCACCAGCAGCTTGATCGCCGAGATCACCACGGCGCCGCGCACGGCGCCCTTGACGCCGTAGTACGCAAGCGACATGCCAATCAGCACCAGGCACAGCGGCACGACCGGCTGGCCGAGCTGGATCAGCACCTCGTCGAACACCGCGGGCATCGGCGAGCCCAGCAGGTTCCACGCGAGCCCGGCCAGCACCGGCAGCGTCACCGGATGGACGATGGTGTTGCGCGCGGTGCGTGCCAGCGTGCGCCCCAGGTGGGCGCTCGAATGCCCCAAACGGACGCGCTCGCGCGCCAGGTCGAGCTCGACCAGCGCCGTCAGCACGGTGAGCAGCGTCAGCGCATGCAGGCTGACGATCGCGACGTGGATGGCAAGCCCGGCCTCGCCGAACAGCGCGGTGGCCAGCGGGATGCCGACCTGCACCGTGTTGCCGAAGCTGGCGGAAATGGCCCGCACGCTGGGCGCCGCGGTGGACAGCCGGCCGGACGCAGCGCTGCGGCGCTGCCACGCGTAGACGCCGATCACCAGCGCCAGCGCCGGCACGAAGAAGGCCGCCAGCGTGCCCCAGGGCATGCCGGCCAGGTCGAGCCGCGACGTGGTGCGGAACAGCAGCGCCGGGATGAAGATGTAGAAGGCCGCGTTGCCGAGCACGCGCGCCGGGTCGTTGTCACCCAGCCAGCGCAGCCGGCCGGCGACATAGCCCAGCGCAACGACCAGGAAGATGGCGAGGAGCTTGAAGAATACCGGCGACGACATCGCGCCAGTATCGATCAAGCCCTCGGGTCAACCGGGTGCGGCGGTCGCGGCAGGTGGGGGCGCGACCCGCTTGGTCGGCAGGGTCACCCAGTAGACCGTGACGCCCCGTCCGTGGGCGGCGCGATCGACCGCGGCGACTTTCTGCTGGTCGACCTCCATCGTGGATCCGACCGGCACGCCGCTGGCGCAAGCGGCCAACAGCAGCACGGGCACGAGACTGAACGCACGAACAACACGCAACATGGCGGGCTCCTCGGGATACGTTTCCGGCTTCCCGAGATTAGGCCTCGCCGTGCCGCAGCGCAAGCGGCACGAACCCGGGGCTGGCCGCTGCGCAGGCCCCGGCGTGCCTCAGAGCCCCAGCCAGGTGCCGATGGCCATCAGCGCCGCGTCGTCGTAGCGCACGAAGCCCTGGAACTTGGTCGGCTCCAGCTTCTTGCGGCCCTCTTCGCTGGCGTCCAGCCCGACCAGGTATTCGCGCACCTTGTCGACCTGCTCGGCCGTCAGGTTGGGGCTCGCGATGATGTGCTTGATCGGCACCGGCTTCGACTTGAACATCACCTTGCCGCCCTTGGCCAGCCAGTCCTTGACCACCGCGCCGGACGCGGTGGCGCCCGACTGGGTCAGGTTGTTCTCGACGAAGAAGGGCACGGCATCCTGGTAGCGCGTGTACGTGATGGCCACCTGCTTCGGGTCGCCGATCGCGTCGCGCAGGGTCGCACGCACCATCCACGCGGTGATCGAGTCCTCGTCCGGCGCGCCCAGCTTGCGGCCCTTCAGGTCGGCCAGCGAGGCGAGCGGCGAATCCGACTTCACCAGGAAGCTGGCGCGGTACTCCAGGAAGCCCTTGGTCACCGCGACCAGCTTGTAGCCGGGGTTCTTGATCGCCGCGATCGAGATGTGCGCCGGGTGCACCATCGCCAGGTCGTAGGTCTTGTCGGCCAGGCCGCGGCGCAGCGACGGGTAGTCGGCAATCGGCTCGACGCTGACCGRCTGCTTCAGGATGCGGCTCAGGTCGGCCGCGATCGCGGTGTACTTCGCCCGCACCTCGTCGTTCGGCACGCGGTAGGTCACGCCCTCGTTGACCGCGAACACCAGGGCCTGCGCCCAGGACGACGCGGCGATCAGGGCGGCGGCGGCCAGCCAGCGGAAGTCACGCAGTTTCATTCGGAATCCCTGTTCGAGTGGTTGCCTTGGCGAGCCCCCCAACGACGGCAGGCCGCCCCGCCGCGTCACCCCGGTGGCCTGCCGGTCACAGCATTGTGACAACCGGTAACAGCCGAGTGTGCGCGCACTTGTAGTTGCCCAAGTGTCGCATCACACAGGCGTCACAACACGCGGAACGCAGAGACCCAACGTGAGAAATGTCGCGTCAGAGTTTCGAATGAGTTACTCGTCAGTGACTGAGAAATGACACTCAGCCGGCGTCGCTGTCGTCGCCGGCGTCGTCCTTGCCTTTCGCCGCCGATTTGCGGACCGCCTTCTTCGCCGGGGCCTTGGCCGCGACGGTCTTGGCGGCCGGGGCAGGCGCGGGGGCGGCCTTCGCGGCGGCCGTCTTGCCGGCCGCGGACTTGGCCGGCACCTTGGCGGCGCGCGGCTCGAACTCGAAGCTGACCTTGCCTTCCTTCTTGTCGAAGGCCAGGTAGGCCTTGAACTTGCGCCGCGTCTTGTTCGAGACGAAGTTCTCCAGCAGCTCGGTCTTGCCGGTGGCCAGCAGCTTGCTCATCTGCTCGCGCGCCACCGGCTGCTGCAGGATGATCTTGCCGCTCTTGAAGTCGCAGGTGATGTGCGCGCCCACCGCGTGCTCGCACACGTACGACGATCCGAACTCGAACACCCGGCCCTGGCACTTCGGGCAGGCGCCCAGGCTTTCCTGGTCGGAGAAATCCACCGGCTCGCCGGCCTCGGCGTTCTTCGCGTCCTCGCCGAAGTCGAACTCGAGCTTCCAGTTCTTGATCTCGTCGTCGAAGGCGAGCTTCAGCTCGGCGGTGAACGGCCAGCCGGCCTTCGAGCGGAAGCCTTCGAGCGGCCCAATCTTCTTGTCGGCGATGAAGCGCTCCACCTCGTCGAGCTCGAAGCTGCGCCCGCCGGGGATCTTGCTGATCGAGAAGCCGCAGCCGTTGTCCTCGGCCGGGCTGGTGCCGACGCAGGTGAAGCGGCGGTAGTTCTCCTTCACGACGCCGCCGCAGTTCGGGCAGGGGGTCTTCAGGGTGGCGTAGTCGCCCGGGATGGTGTCGCGGTCGTATTCCTTGGCCTTGGCGACGATGCGCTGCGTCATCGCGGCGATCTCGGCCATGAAGGTCTCGCGGCTGAGCTTGCCCTTCTCCATCTCGGACAGCTGGTATTCCCAGTTGCCGGTCAGCTCGGGCTTGGTCAGGTCCTCGACGCCCAGGCCGCGCAGCAGCGTGGTCAGCTGGAAGGCCTTGGCGGTCGGGATCAGCTCGCGGCCCTCGCGGTGCATGTACTTCTCGAGGATCAGCCCTTCGATGATGGCCGCACGCGTGGCCGGCGTGCCCAGGCCCTTCTCCTGCATCGCCTCGCGCAGCTCGTCGTCGTCGATCAGCTTGCCGGCGCCTTCCATCGCCGACAGCAGCGTCGCCTCGGTGTAGCGCGCCGGCGGGCGGGTCTTCATCGGGTTGACGGCGACGTCTTCGGTGCGCACCAGTTCGCCGGCCGCCACCGCCACCAGGTTGGCGTCGTCCTCCTGCGCCTCGCGGCCGTACACCGCCAGCCAGCCCGGCTTCACCATCACCTTGCCGTTGGTCTGGAAGTTGTGCTCCTTGCCGCCGGCCTTGACGGTGCTGATGCGCGTCGTGACCATGAACTCGGCCGGCGGGTAGAACACCGCCAGGAAGCGCTTGACCACCATGTCGTACAGCTTGGCCTCGATCTCGGTCAGGCTGCGCGGCGCCTGCAGCGTCGGGATGATGGCGAAGTGGTCCGACACCTTCGCGTTGTCGAAGATGCGCTTGTTCGGCTTCACGTAGCCGTCCTTCAAGGCCTTGGCCGCATGCGCCGACAGCGGGCGCAGCGGGCCCGGCAGGTCGTCGGTGGCGAGCATCTCCATCGTGTTCTTCACGACCGCGACGTAGTCCTCGGGCAGGTGCTTGCTGTCGGTCCGGGGGTAGGTCAGCACCTTGTGCTTCTCGTACAGCGTCTGCGCGATGCTCAGCGTGGTCTTGGCGCTGAAGCCGAAGCGCGAGTTGGCCTCGCGCTGCAGCGTGGTCAGGTCGTACAGGCCGGGCGCGCTCTGCGTGCTGGGCTTGGCCTCTTCGGTGACGCTGGCCGGCTGGCCGCGCGCGGCATCGGCGATGGCCTGCGCGTCGGCGGCGTTCCACAGCCGGTCGGCGCGCAGCTCGGGATCGTCCGGGTTCTTCTTCCACTTCGGGTCGAACCACTTGCCGTCGTACTCGCCGGCCTGGGCCGCGAAGGTGGCCTTCAGCTCCCAGTAGTCGCGCGAGACGTGCTTGCGGATCTTCTCCTCGCGCTCGACGACGATCGACAGCGTGGGCGTCTGCACGCGGCCGACGGTGGTCAGGAAGAAGCCGCCGTCGCGCGAGTTGAAGGCAGTCATGGCCCGCGTGCCGTTGATGCCGACCAGCCAGTCGGCCTCGGAGCGGCTGCGCGCCGCCTGGGCCAGGCCCTGCAGCTCGGCATCGCTGCGCAGGTGATCGAAGCCGTCGCGGATGGCCGCCGGCGTCATGCTCTGCAGCCACAGCCGGCGCACCGGGTGCTTGCTCTTCGCGTGCTGCTGGATCAGGCGGAAGATGAGCTCGCCCTCGCGGCCCGCGTCGCAGGCGTTGATCAGGTCGGTGACGTCCTTGCGCTTGACCAGCTTGACGATGGCATTGAGCCGGCCCTTGCTCTTGTCGATCGGATTCAGGTCGAAGTGCGGCGGGATCACCGGCAGGTTGGCGAAGCTCCACTTGCCGCGCTTGACGTCGAATTCCTCCGGCGCCTTGATCTCCAGCAGGTGGCCGACGGCCGAGGTCACGAGGTAATGCTCGCTCTCGAAGTACTCGTCGTGCTTCTCGAACTTGCCTGCCGTCGGCGTGAGCGCGCGCACGATGTCCTGGGCGACGGAGGGCTTCTCGGCAATGATCAGTGACTTGCTCATGGGTCTTTCTGTTGGTGGCGATGCGCCGACGGGCGCGCGCTCTCTACAATCCGGGCTTCTCGCGCGCATGCACGCACACACGTGCACGCGCGCGCACCCATGAATTCAATGTACCCAAAGAAACCGATGACGCAAGCCGGCACCGCCAAGTCCCCTCGGTCCAGAACTACCACCCCCCCTCGCGCAGCGGCCCCGCACGCCGCCGTCGGCCGCCGCATCCAGGTGCGCCGCTCCGGCGTGCACGGCAAGGGCGTGTTCGCGATCGCGCCGATCGCCAAGGGCGAGATCGTCATCGAGTACAAGGGCGAGGTGATCCCGTGGGACGAGGCGCTGCGCCGCCACCCGCACGACCCGAAGGACCCGAACCACACCTTCTACTTCCAGCTCGACGGCGACATGGCCATCGATGCCAAGTACGGTGGCAATGCGGCGCGCTGGATCAACCATGCCTGCTCGCCGAACTGCGAGTCCGACGAGATCGACGGCCGCGTCTTCATCAAGGCGCGGCGTGCGATCAAGCCGGGCGAGGAGCTCTTCTACGACTACGGCCTGATCATCGACGAGCGCTACACGCCGAAGCTGAAGAAGGAATACGAATGCCGCTGCGGCACCCGCAACTGCCGCGGCACGATGCTGGCGCCCAAGCGCTGAAACGGGGCTGAGCCCATGAGCGACGACACCAGCGATCCGACCCTGCCGCCCGCCGCGCCGCCGCAGCACTGGGGCGCCGAGGCGCTGTGGCAGCAGCTCGAGCCGCTGCTGCCGGGGCTCAGCGTCGAGGTCGTCGCGCGCATCTCGTCGACCAACACCGCGCTGCTCGAACGCGCGCGCGTCAACGTGAGCGAAGGCTACGAGGCGCCCGACGACCTGGTGCAGGTGCGCCGCAGCGTCGAGAGCGCGGCCTTCGGGCGGCGCGCCGCCGACGTGCAGCCCTGCCTGCTGGTGGCCGAGCACCAGACCGGCGGCCGCGGGCGCATGGGGCGGGTCTGGAAGGCCGCGCCGGTGGCGTCGCTGACCTTCTCGCTCGCGTTGCCGATGAACCCGCCGGACTGGTCGGGCCTGTCGCTGGCGGTCGGCGTCGCGCTGGCCGATGCGCTCGATCCGCGCGCGCCCGGCGACACCTCGTCGCCCCACATCGGCCTCAAGTGGCCGAACGACCTGTGGCTGATGGAGCCGCCCGGCGGCGAGGGCTCGCGCCTGGGCCGCAAGCTGGGCGGCGTGCTGATCGAGACGGTGGCGGCGGGGCCGCGCCGGCTGGCCGTCATCGGCATCGGGCTGAACGTGCAGCCGATGCACGCGGCCGAGCTGAACAGCGGCTACGGCTGCGTGCAGGAACTCGACCCCGCACTGACCGCGCCGGCCACGCTGGCGCGGGTGGCGCTGCCGCTGGTGAAGGCGCTGCTCGAGTTCAACCGCAAGGGCTTCGGCGCCTTCGTCGACCGTTTCGCCGCGCGCGATCTGCTGCGCGGCCGGGCGATCACCACGACGCAGGCCGACGTGCCCGGCGGCGTGGCCGACGGCGTCACCGCGCTCGGCATGCTGCGCGTGAACACCGCGGACGGCCTGCGCGAGGTCGGCAGCGGCGAGGTCAGCGTGCGCCTGACGCCGGTCGACGGCAGCGACCCGCCCGACACCGGCCCCGGGGACGTCGCATGCTGAGAGGGCTGGTGCTGCTGTTGTTGCTGGTGAACCTGGGCTTCTATGCGTGGACCCAGGGCCAGCTCGACAACGTGGTCGGCATCCGCGCGCAGGGCGACCGCGAGCCCGAGCGGCTGGCGCGCCAGGTGCGGCCCGAGAGCGTGCGGCTGCTGCCGGCCGCCGCATCGGCGCCGTCGTCGTCCGGTGGCGACCCGGTGCTGGCCTGCCTCGAGGCCGGCCCGTACACGCCGGCGCAGATCGCCGGCGCCGAGGCGGCGCTGCAGAACGCGCTGCCGCCGGGCAGCTGGGCCAGCGTGAAGAACGAGCTGCCGGCGGTCTGGATGGTCTACATGGGCAAGTACCCGAACCGCGACGGCCTGCAGAAGAAGGAAGACGAGCTCAAGCGCATGAAGGTGCCGTACGAGGAGCTGCGCAATGCGCCGGAGTTCGAGGTCGGCCTGTCGCTCGGCCGCTTCGACGACAAGGGCGCGGCCGAGAAGGCGCTGGCCGAGCTGACGCAACGCGGCGTGCGCACCGCGCGCGTGGCCCAGCTGTCGGGCCCGACGGTGTCGCACACCCTGCGCATCCCGCGCGCCGACGACGCCCTGTGGGCGCAGGTCATGGCCTTGAAATCAGACGCCCTGCAAAACAAGCCCTTCGGCAGCTGCCCGAGGTAACCGTAGCCCGGATGCCAATCCGGGTCCGCGTTCAGGCCCGCTGCCGCCGCACCGCCGAGATGGCCGCCAGCAACCCCGCCAGCCACCCGAACCCGAGCGCCCCGCCGCCGTCGCCGGGCGGGTTGATCGGCGGCGTCGGTTCATCGGACAGGCCGTTCGGCGGCAGGTCCGCCCCCTGTGCCGCCGCCGCGCGCAGCTCCGGCGTGTCGATCACCACCGACGGCCAGTTCGGCGCGGTGTATCCGGTCGGGTTGGCCGCATACGCCAGCGCCTGCGGCGCGTCCAGCAGCCCTGCCCCGCAGGTGCTGGTGGTGCAGATGCAGCGCCCCGGGTTCGAGTTGGCGCACGCACCGACCACCGGCGAGGTGACGTGCGGACGCGCGCTCTTCTTCAGCCCGTCGATCACCTGCGCCGTCGTCAGGTTCGGGTTGACGCTCAGCATCAGGCTCACCACACCGGTCACCAGCGGCGTCGAGAAGCTGGTGCCGAACACGTTGGCATAGTCGGCGCCAGCTGGGATCGTGGAGCCGTTGTTGGTGATCGTCAACATCCCGTCGTCGTAGACCCGGCTGCCCCAGTTGCCGATCGACATCGCATCGCCGCCGACGGTCGCGATCTGGATGCCGGCACCGAAGTTCGAGTAGCTGGCCTTGAAGCCGTCGCGGTTCACCGCGGCGACGCCGACGACGCCGCTGCAGTTGGCCGGACGCGTCGGCGCGGCGCTCTCGTTGCCGGCCGGCGCGACCAGCACCACCTTCAGCGCCGCCAGTTCGTTGATCGCGTCCTGGTAGGCGTTGTTGCAGGCGGCGCTGCCGCCGAAGCTCAGGTTGATCACGCGCGCCGGGTGCGGATTGGCAGGCACGCCGCTCACGGCCAGGCCTGCCGCCCAGCGCATGCCATCGACGATGTCGGCGACCGTCGCACCACATTTTCCGGACACACGCACCGGCAGGACATGACTGCCCCAATTCACCCCAGCCACGCCCGTTCCATCGTTGCTGGCAGCGGCAGCGATGCCACTCGTTGTCGTTCCATGCCACGAGCTGTCTTCTTCAGTGCAGCCGGTGAAGAGATCGTTGGTTAGATCGGTGGGCGACACCCAGTCCCCGGGGTCGGTCGGATCCGTGTCCCAGCCGTTGCCGTCGTTCGCGTACTCGATCTCGGACACGAAATCGCGCCCCGGCCAGTACCGAGCTGCGGAGAGGTCCGGGTGTGTCGTCACGCCGGAATCGAGGATCGCGATCGTGATGGCGCTGCTGCCGGTGTTGGTGGTCCACGCATCCTGCAGATTCGGCACGCCGCGCATGCGGTCTCGCGCGACGTTCGCATTCGAACCTCCTGTGGGCTGTAACCACCACTGGTCGAAGCCATTGAGCGTCTTGTACTTCGGATCATTGGGCAGAGTCAGCCGCCGCTCCAGGTCGTTCGGCACCACCCACTCGACCTCCGGCCGCGCGCGCAGCTTCGCCGCCAGCTGCTGCGCCTCGCCGGCCGACAGCGCGTGGTCGAAATCCAGCCGCTGCGCGGCCCGCCCGTTCGGCGACACCTTCAGCGCGCTGACACCGCTGTCGCGCAGGACCGCCTGCACGCGTTCGGAGCCGGCGCGCGCCGTGCCGAGCGCGGCCGCCTGCTCGTGCGATGGCGCGTCCTTCAGCTTGACGATCAGGCCGAGCGCACGCGGGGCCTGCGGGGCTGCCGGCGCAGCGGCTGCGGAGCCGCCGGCCACGAGCAACGCGAGGGTCCAGGAAAGGGAAAGGATGTGGCGCATGAATGTCTCCGTGGAACCGAAGATCATGCCGCAACACGCCCCCTCAAGGTGTGTGAATCGGTCTGCGCCCGTGTCGAATCCGCTGCTGCAGCTGCAGCGCCAGCACGGCCGCCAGCAGCCCGGCCAGCCAGGCCCAGCCCAGTGCGCCGCCGCCGGAATCGCTGCTGCCGCTCGACGTCGCCGTCGGATCGCTGCCCGACGAAGATCCCGAAGCCGCCACGCTGACCGACACCGCCGACGTGGCCTGGCGCGCCGCATCGTCGGTCACCGTCAGGCTCACGGTGAAGCTGCCGGTGCCGCTGGTCGCGACCGTCGCGGTGGCCGCATTGGTCGCGCTGCTGAAGCTCGCGATGCTGCTGCCGGAGGTCAGCGCCCACTGGTAGCCGGTGACCGTGTGCCCGGCCGAGCTGGTGGAGCCGCTGCCGTCGAACGTGACGCTGGAGCCGGCGGTGGTGCTGGTGCTGCCGGCGGAGATGCGGGCGACCAGCTGCGCCACGGCGTTCACGGCCGCGCTCGCGTCCAGCAGCCCGGCCCCGCAGGTGCTGGTGGTGCAGTAGCACTCGCTGCTCTGGGCCGTCGCCGACGGCGCCTTGCAGGCGGCCACGCCGGTGTCGGCACCGCTGCTCGGGAAGGCGCGCGCCGTGCTCTTCAGCGCACTGATGGCCTGGGCCGGCGTCAGCGTGCCGTTGGCCGAGAACATCAGGCCCAGCGTGCCCGACACCAGCGGCGTCGAGAAGCTGGTGCCCAGCGACAGGTTGTTGTTGCCGTCGGTGTAGGTGCTGGCCACCGCCGCGGTGGTGCCGGTGTTGCTGGTGGTCAGGATCGGGTACAGGCAGGCACCGCTCGCGTTGACGCAGTTGCCGGCCGGCGCGGCGATCGTGGCTTCCGGCCCGAGGCTGGAGAAGCCGACCTTGGTGCCGCTGTGGCGCACGCCGGCCACCGCCACCACGCCCGGGCAGTTGGCCGGCACGTTGATCGCGAGGCCGTCGTTGCCGGCCGCCGCAACCACGACGACGCCGGCGGTGGTCAGCTCGGTCATGACATCCTTGTAGGCCTGCGAGCAGGTCCCTTCGCCGCCGAGGCTCAGGCTCAGCACCTTGGCCGGGTTGGCGTTGGTGGGGACGCCGCTGACCGCGAGGCCCGCGGCCCAGCGCATCGCCGCGATGATGTCGCTGTCGTCGCCACCGCACTTGCCGAGCACGCGCACCGGCAGCACCTTGACGTCGCGCCCGGCGCTGGCCATGCCGGTGCCGTTGTTGGTCGCCGCGCCGACCAGGCCGGCGGTCTGCGTGCCGTGCCAGCTGCTGTCCTCGGCGCCGCAGCCGGCGAAGGTGCCGCTGGCGTCCTCGGCGCTGGTGATCCAGTCGCCCGGGTCGGTCGGGTCGGCATCGCGGCCGTTGCCGTCGTTCGCGGTCGCGCTGTCGCTGATGAAGTCGTAGCCGGGCAGCAGCTTGGCGGCCAGGTCCGGGTGCTCGGGGCGGATGCCGGTGTCGAGCACCGCGACGACGACGCTGCTGCTGCCGGTGGTGACGGCCCACGCGCCTTCGGCATTGATGGCCGAGACCACGCTGCTGGTGGGCGCGCGCAGGTACCACTGACCGGCCACCGGCGAGATGCTTGCGCCGCCCGCGTACAAGGTGTCGTTCGGCGCGGCCAGCGCGCGCCGGCGGCCGTCCGGCACCGCGTACTCGACGTCCGGCAGCGCTGACAGGCGGGCCGCGAGTTCGGCCGAGCTGAGGCCGGTGGCCTTCACGACCTGCCGGCGCGCGTCCATCGCGAGGCCGTCGCTGAGCGCCAGGCCCAGCCGCTGCGACAGCGCCTGCGCCTGCTGCGGCGCTGCCGTGCTGCCGCTGGCCGCCGACAGCGCACGCATCGCGCTCGAATCGGCCTTGAACTTGACGATGACCCGCGCCTGGGCGGCGGCCGGCACGCCGCGCACGACCGGCGCACGCTCGGCGGCCGGGGCCACGCCGCACAACACCAGCAAAGACAGCATGCAGGAGACAGTGAAACGCTTCATGGAACGCTCAACGGGGGGCACCGGCCCGGGACGGCCAGTGTAGGCAGCGCCACGTCGCTTGGGGGGCGCCCGGACATCGGCGGACACGCTTGGCGACAACTGCGTTTCAACTGCCGTGAATTTGCAACGGCCGGGCGTGCACCCGGCCGAGCGCCGTGCCGCCCCAAGCCGGCCGGCATCCCCTCGGGGGATCGGCGAAAGTACCCTTTCGCCGAGGGGCCCCAGTTATGCGATCACGCGCACCATCTCGAGCACCTTGTTCGAGTAGCCCCACTCGTTGTCGTACCACGACACCAGCTTCACGAAGGTGCTGTCCAGCGCGATGCCGGCATCGGCGTCGAAGATCGAAGTGCGCGGGTCGCCGCGGAAGTCGGTGGCGACCACCTTGTCCTCGGTGTAGCCGAGGATGCCCTTCAGCGCGCCTTCGGACTGTGCCTTGAACTCGGCGCAGATCTCCTTGTAGGTCGCTTCCTTGTTCAGCTCGACCGTCAGGTCGACCACCGACACGTCGGAGGTCGGCACGCGGAAGGCCATGCCGGTGATCTTCTTGTTCAGCTCGGGGATCACGACGCCGACCGCCTTGGCCGCACCGGTGCTCGACGGGATGATGTTCTCGAGGATGCCGCGGCCGCCGCGCCAGTCCTTGTTGCTCGGGCCGTCGACCGTCTTCTGCGTCGCGGTGGTGGCGTGCACCGTGGTCATCAGGCCGCGCTTGATGCCCCACTTGTCGTTCAGCACCTTGGCCAGAGGCGCCAGGCAGTTGGTGGTGCAGGACGCGTTCGAGATGATGGTCTCGCCCTTGTACGTCTTGTCGTTGACGCCGAACACGAACATCGGCGTGTCGTCCTTCGACGGGCCGGTCATCACGACCTTCTTGCCGCCGGCGGCGATGTGCTTGGACGCCGTGTCCTTGGTCAGGAAGATGCCGGTGCCTTCGACGATGATGTCGGCGCCGACCTCGCCCCACTTCAGCTCGGCCGGGTCCTTGACGGCGCTCAGGCGGATCTTCCTGCCGTTGACGATCAGCGTGTTGCCGTCGACCGCCACCGTGCCGTCGAAGCGGCCGTGCACCGAGTCGTACTGCAGCATGTAGGCGAGGTAGTCGGGCTCCAGCAGGTCGTTGATGGCGACGACCTCGATGTCGCTGAAGTTCTGCACGGCCGCGCGGAACACCATGCGCCCGATGCGGCCGAAGCCGTTGATGCCGATCTTGATGGTCATGATCTGTCTCTCCAGTTAGCGCTCACGAATGAAACACGGACTTCAGCGGCCCAGCACCACGCGCACGGTGTCGGCGACGTTCTCGGGCGTGAAGTGGAAGAACTTGAACAGCGCCGGCGCCGGGGCCGATTCGCCGAAGGTGTCGATGCCGACCACCGCGGCGCAGCCGTACTTCCACCAGCCGTCGCTGACGCCCATCTCGACCGCGATGCGCGGCAGGCCCTGCGGCAGCACGGCGGTCTTGTAGGCGGCGCCCTGGCGGTCGAATACCGAGGTGCTGGGCATGCTGACCACGCGCACCGCGATGCCGCCGTTCTCGGGCCTGGCCAGCAGCTGCTGCGCGTGCAGCGCGAGCTGCACCTCGGAACCGGTGGCGATGATCACCGCCTGCGCCTTCTTCTTCAGGCCCACCTCGGCCGGTTCGGCCAGCACGTAGCCGCCCTTGGCGATCAGGTCGATGCCCGCCTGCGGCTGGCCGGCCGCGAACTCGGCCTTCGGCGCGTACGGCAGGTTCTGGCGCGACAGCAGCAGCGCGCTCGGGCGGTTGCGGTGCTCGATCGCGCTGGCCCAGGCCACCGCGGTCTCGGCGGTATCGGCCGGGCGCCAGACGTCCAGGCCCGGGATCAGGCGCAGCGCGGCGGCATGCTCGATCGACTGGTGCGTCGGGCCGTCCTCGCCCAGGCCGATGCTGTCGTGCGTGAAGACGTGGATGACGCGGATCTTCATCAGCGCGGCCATGCGGATCGCATTGCGGCTGTAGTCGCTGAAGGTCAGGAAGGTGCCGCCGTACGGGATGAAGCCGCCGTGCAGCGCGATGCCGTTCATGATCGCGGCCATGCCGAACTCGCGCACGCCGTAGTTGATGTGGCGCCCGCCGTTCGGCGAGCCGTCGGCCTCCATGCGCAGCGGCGGCGTGCTGCTGGTGTTGGTGAGGTTCGAGCCGGTCAGGTCGGCGCTGCCGCCCAGCAGCTCGGGCAGCGCTTTCGTGAAGGCCTCCAGCGCGAGCTGGCTGGCCTTGCGGCTGGCCACGTTCTCGGCCTTCGCGTTCGCGGCCACCGCGGTGTCGAGCACGGTTTGCGCGAAGTTCTTCGGCAGCTCGTGTTCCATGCGGCGGATGAACTCGACCGCCAGTTCCGGGTGCGCCTTCGAATAGGCCTCGAAGGCGTCGACCCATTGCGTCTCGGCGGCCAGGCCGTCGCTGCGGCTGTCCCACTCTTCGTAGGCCTGCTCGGGGATCACGAACGGCTCCCAGGCCCAGCCCAGCGCCTCGCGCGTCAGCTTGATCTCGTCGGCGCCCAGCGCCTCGCCGTGCGCCTTGGCGGTGCCGCCGCGGTTCGGCGCGCCCTTGCCGATGGTGGTCTTGCAGCAGATCAGCGTCGGCTTGTCGGCCCGCTTGGCGGCCGTGATCGCGGCGTCGACCGCGGCCACGTCATGGCCGTCGACGTGCGGGATCACGTTCCAGCCGTAGGCCTCGAAGCGCCTGGGCGTGTCGTCGATGAACCACGGCGCGACCTTGCCGTCGATCGAGATGCCGTTGTCGTCGTACAGCGCGATCAGCTTGTTCAGGCGCCAGGCGCCGGCCAGCGCGGCGGCCTCGTGGCTGATGCCTTCCATCAGGCAGCCGTCGCCCAGGAACACGTAGGTGTGGTGGTCGACGATGGCATGGCCGTCGCGGTTGAATTCCTTGGCCAGCAGCTTCTCGGCCAGCGCCATGCCGACGGCGTTGGTGACGCCCTGGCCGAGCGGGCCGGTGGTGGTCTCGACGCCGGGGGTGATGCCCACTTCCGGGTGGCCCGGGGTCTTGCTGTGCAGCTGGCGGAAGTTGCGCAACTCGCTCATCGGGAGGTCGTAGCCGCTCAGGTGCAGCAGCGCGTACAGCAGCATCGAGCCGTGGCCGTTGCTCAGCACGAAGCGGTCGCGGTTGGCCCAGTGCGGGTTGGCCGGGTTGTGGCGCAGGTGCCGTCCCCACAGGGCGACTGCGATGTCGGCCATGCCCATCGGGGCACCCGGGTGGCCGGAATTGGCCTGCTGGACGGCGTCCATCGCCAAGGCGCGGATGGCGTTGGCCATCAGGGTGGTGTCGTGGGCGGGGGCAGTCATGCCGGGCGGCTCCTGGGGTTGGGTTCGGGGGAAACGGTGTCGAGCGGGGGCGGAAACCGGGCATTTTAGGCGCCACCGATAATCCTGCCGATGCAAGGCCTGCACCTCACCGCCGACCTGCGCGGCTGCCCCGTCACCCAGCCCGCGATGACCGACCCGCACGCGCTGCGCGGCCGCTGCGTGGCGGCCGTGCAGGCGGCCGGCCTGCAGCCGGTGGGCGAGCTGTTCCACCGCTTCCCGGCACCGGGCGGCGTGACCGGCGTGGTGCTGCTGGCCGAATCGCACCTCGCGGTGCACACCTGGCCCGAGCTGGGCGCGGTGACGCTGGACGTCTACGTGTGCAACCTCGGGGCCGACAACTCCGCGAAGGCGCAGGCGCTGCTGGAGACGCTGCTGGCGGCGTTCGAGCCGCAGCGGGTGCAGCGGCAGTCGCTCGAACGGGGCAACGCCGCATGAAGGCCATCATCCTGGCGGCCGGCCGCGGCGAGCGCATGCGCCCGCTGACCGATGCCTGCCCGAAGCCGCTGCTGAAGGTGCACGGCAAGCCGCTGATCGAATGGCACCTCGAGGCGCTGGCGCGCGACGGCGTGCGCGAGGTGATCGTCAACACGGCGTGGCTGGAAGAACAGATTCCGGCGGCGCTGGGGGATGGCAGCCGCTGGGGCGTGCGCATCCGCTACTCGATGGAAGGGCGCGACCACGGCGGCGCGCTGGAGACGGCGGGCGGCATCGCGAAGGCCTTGCCGTGGCTGGTCGACGGGCCGGACGATTGCTTCTGGGTGGTGTCGGGCGACATCCACGCACCGGGCTTCCGCTTCGATGCGGCGCAAGGCGAGCGCTTCGCGGGCGGCACGCTGCTGGCTCACCTGTGGCTGGTGCCGAACCCGGTGTTCCATGCGAGGGGGGATTTCGGCCTGGATGCCGATGGCATGGGGCTCGATGGGCCGGGGCCGGACGGGCTGAAGTGGACGTATGCGAACCTGGCGCTGTGCCGGGCGTCGCTGTGTGCGGGCATCGCCGCTGGCACGAAGGCCGCATTGGGTCCGCTCTTGTTCGCCGGCATGCGCGAGCGGCGCATCAGCGCCGAGGTGTGGCGCGGCGAGTGGGAGAACGTGGGCACGCCGGCGCAGCTCGCCGCACTGAATGCCCCACCCCGTTCGGGCTGAGCTTGTCGAAGCCCTGGTTCGATGCACGCGGGCCTTCGACAAGCTCAGTCCAAACGGAGGAGTTTCCTCAATGCAGCTTGATGCGCGGCCGGTAGGTGCGGTCCAGGAACTCCGACAGCGTCACCAGCACCATCCGCCAGAAGCCGCCCAGGGCCATCTGGTGCTGCTTGTGCAGCGCCCAGTACATGAACTGCGCGAGCCGCCCCTCGATGAACAGGCTGCCGCGCGTCAGGCTGCCCATCAGGCTGCCGACCGAGGAGTATTCCGACAGCGACACCAGCGAGCCCTTGTCGCTGAAGACGAACGGCTTCACCGCCTGCCCCGCCATCAGCCTGGGCATGGCCTTCACCAGGTACATCGCCTCCTGGTAGGCCGCCTGCGCGCGCGGCGGCACCCAGGTGCCGTCCGGCTGCTGGCAGGCCGCGCAATCGCCGAACGCGAAGATGCTTGCGTCGCGCGTGGTCTGCAGGTTGCCGTTGACCAGCAGCTGGTTCAGCTTGTTGGTCTCCAGTGCATCGTCGCCGCCCAGCGTGCGCAGGAAATCCGCCGCCTTCACGCCGGCCGCCCACACCGTCAGGTCGGAGCCGACCACCTTGCCGCTCGCCATCTTCAGGCTGTCGGCCGTGACCTCGACCACGCGCTCGTTGGTGTGCACCTCGATCGCCAGCTTGCGCAGCTCGCGCACCGCCGCCTCGCTGAGCCGCTCGGGCAGCTGCGACAGCAGCCGCGGCGCCGCCTCCACCAGCACGATCTGCAGGTCCTTCTCGGGGTGGATGTGGTCGAAGCCGTAGTTGGCCAGCACGCGCGCCGCCGCATGCAGCTCGGCCGCCAGCTCGACGCCGGTGGCGCCGCCGCCGACGATGGTCACCGTCAGCCGGCCGCTGCCGGCGGCGCGCGGCACGCTCTGCGCGCGGATGCAAGCGTTGATCAGCCGGTCGTTGAAGCGCTTGGCCGCCTGCGGGCTGTCCAGCTTGATGGTGTGCTCGGCCGCGCCCGCCGTGCCGAAGTCGTTGGTCTGGCTGCCCACCGAGATCACCAGCGTGTCGTAGGCCAGCGTCTGCGCCGGCGTGATCTCGCGCCCGGCGTCGTCGTAGCTCGCCTCCAGCTGCACCGTCTTCGCCTTGCGGTCGACGCCGGACAGCCGGCCGAGGCGGAACTTGAAGTGGTGGCCGCGCGCCTGCGCGAGGAACTCGATCTCCTCGGCGTGCGTGTCGAAGCTGCCGGCGGCCAGTTGGTGCAGCAGCGGCTTCCACACGTGGGTGCGTGCCGCGTCGACCAGCGTGATCTCGGCCACGCCCCGGCGGCCGAGTGTCTTGCCGAGTTGCGTTGCCAGCGCCAGGCCACCGGCGCMACCGCCCACGATCACGATCCGTTGCATGAAAACCCTTCTTTGTCTTGAAGCGACAGGTTATCAGTCCACCGTCTGGCGGTAGCGCGCCAGCGCCACCGCACCGGCCACCGCCATGAACAGCGCGATCGGCCACAGGTGCGGCGCCACCTCGGCCAGGCCGTTGCCCTTCAGCATGATGCCGCGCACGACGCGCAGGAAATGCGTCAGCGGCAGCGCCTCGCCGATCGCCTGCGCCCAGCCCGGCATGCCGCGGAACGGGAACATGAAGCCGGTCAGCAGCATCGACGGCAGGAAGAAGAAGAACGTGAGCTGCATCGCCTGCAGCTGGTTGCGCGCGATGGTCGAGAACGTGAAGCCGACCGCCAGGTTGGCCGCGATGAACACCACCAGCGCCAGCGCCAGCAGCAGCACGCTGCCTTCCATCGGCACGTCGAACAGCAGCCGCGCCGCCACCAGGATCACCGTCACCTGCACGTAGCCGATCAGGATGTAGGGCACGATCTTGCCGAGCATCACCTCGACCGGCCGTGCTGGGGTCGCGAGCAGGTTCTCCATCGTGCCGCGCTCGCGTTCGCGCGTCATCGCGAGCGAGGTCATCATCACCATCGTCATCGTCAGGATCACGCCGATCAGCCCGGGGATCACGTTGTAGCTGGTCAGGCCCTCGGGGTTGTAGCGGCGCTGGACGCGGATCTCGAACGGCGCATCGGAGGGGCGCAGCGCCGCGAGCGGGCCCACCAGGTCGCGTGCGAGCGCACGCTGGCCGATGCCGTTCAGCGCCGCGATCGCGTTGCCGGTGGCCGCCGGGTCGGTGGCATCGGCCGCCAGCAGCATCGCCGGGCGTTCGCCGCGCTGCAGCCTGCGAGAGAAATCGGGTGGCACGACCAGCGCGAACTGCACCTGGCCGGTGGCCAGCAGCGCGTCGGCCTCGGCCACGCCGGCCGGGCGGCCGACGATGCGGAAGTACTGCGAGTTCTCCAGCCCCGCCACGAAGCTGCGCGTGAATTCGCTCTGGTCCAGCACGACGATGGCCGCCGGCAGGTGCTTCGGGTCGTTGTTGATCGCGAAGCCGAACAGCACCAGCTGCATGATCGGCACGATCACCATCATCCCGAAGGTGAGCCGGTCGCGGCGCACCTGGCGCAGTTCCTTGACGAGGATGGCGACGAAGCGGCTCCAGCTCATGGCGTGTGCGTCGCGGCGAAGTTGTCCTGCGCGTCCTGCATCAGCGCGATGAAGACGTCCTCCAGGCTGGGCTCGATCGCGTTCGCCTTCAGGTCCCGGCGGTCGAGCGCGCCAAGCGCGTCGCGGATCGCCTGCTCGCTGTCGCCGCTGACATGCAGCGTGGAGCCGAACGGCGCCACGGTGCGGACGCCGGGCGCCTCGCGCAGCCGGTGGCCCACCTCCACCAGCTCCGGCCCGGCCACCGCCCAGGTCACCAGGCCGGCGCTGGCGATCACCTGTTGCACCGTGCCGTGCGTCAGCAGCTTGCCGTAGGCGATGTAGGCGAGCTCGTGGCAGCGCTCGGCCTCGTCCATGTAGTGCGTCGACACCAGCACCGTCAGCCCGGCCGCGGCCAGGTCGTGGATCTGGTCCCAGAAGTCGCGCCGTGCCGCCGGGTCGACGCCGGCGGTCGGTTCGTCCAGCAACAGCAGTTGCGGCTCGTGAATGAGGCAGGCCGCCAGCGCGAGGCGCTGCTTCCAGCCGCCGGACAGCGATCCGGCCAGCTGCGTGCGGCGCGTCTCCAGGCCGAGCTTGTGCAGCGTGGCGGTGACCTTCTCGCGCCGCCCGGGCACCGCGTACACGCGCGCGATGAAATCCAGGTTCTCCTCGATGCTGAGGTCTTCGTACAGCCCGAAGCGCTGCGTCATGTAGCCGACCTGGCGCTTGATCTCGCGCGCCTGCGTCCGGATGTCGTGGCCCATGCAGGTGCCGCCGCCGTCGTCGGGCGTCAGCAGCCCGCACAGCATGCGGATGGTGGTGGTCTTGCCGCTGCCGTTCGGCCCGAGGAAGCCGTAGATGCGGCCCTTCGCGACGCGCAGGTCGACGTGGTCGACGACGGTGCGGCCGCCGTAGCGCTTGGTCAGGCCGTGCACGTCGATCAGCGCGGCGGCTTCGCTCATGCGCCGTTCCTCACGACTTCGCGCCCAGGCGAACTTCCAGCGGCTGGCCCGGGTGCAGCCGGCGCGCCTCGGCCGGCTCGGGCCGGGCTTCCACCATGAACACCAGCGCCGAGCGGTTCTCGCGGCTGTAGATCAGCGGCGACGTGAACTCGGCCTCGCGCGCGATGAAGCTCAGCCGCGCCGGGATCGGCGCGCCGCAGCCATCGCACTGCAGGCTCACCGCCTGGCCGACCGACAGGCTGCCGACCACCGCCTGCGGCACGAAGAAGCGCGCCTTCAGGTTGCCCGGCGGCAGCAGCGTCAGCACCGGGCCGCCCAGCGGCACGTACTCGCCTTCGCGGTACAACACGTCGACCACGTCGCCGGCCGCCGGCGTGCGCTGCGTCTTCTGCGCAACGCGCCATTCGGCCTGCGCGAGCTGCGCCTGGGCCGCCTTCACCTCCTGCCCGGCCGCGGCGATCTCGGCGCTGCGCGCACCCTGCATCGCCACGCGCAGCTGGGCCGCCAGCTCATTGACGCGGGCCTGGTCGCGCGCGACGTTGGCGCGCGCCTGGTCGAGCGTGGCCGGCGAGTTGAACTGCTCGGCCACCAGCTTCGCGGTGCGCGCCAGCTCGGCGTTGGACAGCACCAGCGCCGACTGCGCCTGCGCCAGCTGCGCGCGCACCGCCGCCAGCTCGTCGGGCCGCTTGCCGGTCTGCAGGTTGGCCAGCTGCTGCTGGGCGACGCGCATGCGCGACTCGGCCTCTTCGCGCGCGGCGCGCTCGCTGTCCTGTTCGAGCACGAAGGCCGGCGCGGCCGCCTCGACGCGGTCGCCGCGCTGCAGATGCAACCTGGCCAGCGTGCCGGCCACCGGGGCCGACAGGCGCACGTAGTCGCCTTCGGCATAGCCGGCATACCAGTCGACCGGCGGCTTGCTGCAGCCGGCCAGCGCGATGGCCATCGTCAGCACGGCAAGGTGTTTCATGGGGTTGCTCCCGGTTGAACGAGCCACGCGCGCAGCGCGGCATCGATGCGCGTCTCGATCGCCGCATCGGACAGCAGGTGTTCGTCGACCACCGCGGCCACGCCGGGCAGGGCACCCTCGCCCTGCATCGCGGTGCCRATCAGGATCGGCGACGCGACGCCGGCCGCGATGAAGGCCAGCACCTGCGGCGGCGGTGCCGCCCGAAACTCGCCGCGCTGCTGCGCCTGGGCAATCAGCGCCCCCACGACGCCGATGTGGCGCGGCAGGTTGGCTTGCAGGAACTCGCGCGCCAATGTCTCGCCGCCCATCGCGTCGGCCAGGATGCGCACCATCAGATGGCGGTGCTGGCGCCCGAAATGCGCCAGCACGCGCACCGCGCCGCGCAGGTTGTGCACCGGCGACGCAGCCGGGTCGATCTTGAGCGTCAGCGCCGCGAACATCTCCTCGTAGGTGCGCTGCAGCACCGTGCGGATGAAGTTGTCCTTGCTCTTGAAGTGGTAGTGGAACATGCCCAGGTTGACGCCCGCGTGCTCGGTGAGCCGGCGCACCGACAGCCCGGCGCAGCCGGTCTGCGGCAGCAGTTCGAGGCCGGCATCGAGCAGGCGCTGGTCGACGTTCTGGGACGGGCGGGGCATGGCATAACTATACGACCGTATAGAAAATGGCAAAAGAAATCCCGGATTGGCATCCGGGATCGGGGCAGCGAGCCGCTCAGCCCGCCAGCGGCAGCGTGATTTCGTCGATCTTCGCCAGCACCTCGGGCGTCAGCTTCGGCGTCAGCGCCAGCGCGCCCAGGTTGTCCTGCAGCTGCGACAGCTTCGAGGCGCCCAGGATCACCGTGCTGACGCGCGGGTTGCGGTTGACCCAGGCGACGGCCAGCTGGGCCAGGTTGCCGCCCAGGTCGCGAGCGATCGGTTCCAGCTTCGCGACCGCGGCGTTCTTGTCGGCGTCGGTCAGGCCCTTCACCAGGAAGCCCATGCCTTCGAGCGCACCGCGGCTGCCCTGCGGCACGCCGCCGCGGTACTTGCCGGTCAGCAAGCCGCTGGCCAGCGGGCTCCAGGTGGTCAGGCCCAGGCCGATGTCGTCGTACAGGCGTGCGTATTCCTGCTCGACGCGCTGGCGGTGGAACAGGTGGTACTGCGGCTGCTCCATCACCGGCTTGTGCAGGTGGTGGCGCTCGGCGATGTCGTACGCGGCGCGGATCTCGGCCGCGCTCCACTCGCTGGTGCCCCAGTACAAGGCCTTGCCGCGCGTGATCATGTCGCTCATCGCCCACACGGTTTCCTCGATCGGCGTGTGCGGGTCGGGGCGGTGGCAGTAGACCAGGTCGATGTGCTCCAGCTGCATGCGCTTGAGCGAGCCGTCGATGGCCTGCATCAGGTACTTGCGGTTCAGCGTGTCGCGGCGGTTGACGGTGTTGCCTTCGCGGTCCAGGCCCCAGAAGAACTTGGTCGACACGACGAAGTTCAGGCGCGGCCACTTCAGCTGCCTGAACGCCTCGCCCATCACGACCTCGCTCTGGCCGGCGGCGTAGGCCTCGGCGTTGTCGAAGAAATTGACGCCGGCGTCGGCGGCCGCCGCGAGCATCTCCGTGGCCGATCCGGTGTCCACCTGGTTGTGGTAGGTGACCCAGGAGCCGAGCGACAGCTCGCTGACCTGCAGGCCGCTGCGGCCCAAGCGACGGTATTTCATTGGCAACACCCCGTTAAGAAGTGCGGCATCTTAGCCACACCCTGGCGCGCGATTTGCACGCCGGCGGCGAGCCCCCACGGGCCAGTGCGGGTACTCGCGTCCGCCCCCTTTGCGTGGGCGGCGCTTCGCGTTACCGTCGCGACCGTGACCAAGATCCCGCACCCCTGCTTGCCCCTGCTCCCGTTGGCGCTTCCGACGCTGCTCAGCCCCTCCCTGGCCCAGGCCGCCACCCGCGACGCCGGCGGGCTGGCCTCGCTGTCGACCTGGCTGATGCTGCCCTTCCTCGTGGCCTTCGCGGTCGCGGGGCACATCGGCCTCGGCCGCGGCGCCAAGGCGCTGGCCGCGTCATTCCATCCGCTGGCCAGCGGCGAACTCGAGATCGGCGGCTACGAGCGCCGCGTCTACGGCACCTCCGACCGCGCGATGCTCGAGGTGGTGGCCGCCGCGCTGGCCGCCGGGCTGGTGATGTGGCTGGGCGTCGCGCTGTCGCTGGGCTGGCTGACCGCGCTCGGCGTGCTGGGCGTGCTGGGGGCGGTGGCCTTCGACATGTCGCGCTGGGAGCGCGTCGCGGTCAGCGCGAGCTACGTCTGGTTCCAGCGCGGCTTCGGCCGCAAGGTGCACCAGGTGGCGATCGAGAACATCCGCGACGTCAGCGTGGTCGAGGAAGACGGCACGCTGCCGACGCTGCGCCACCTGAACCACAACCGCGTCTGCCGGCTGCTGATGCGCATGACCGACAAACGCGCTGTCGCGTTGCCGAAGACCGATGCCGACGAAAGCCTGGACGCGGTGGAGAACGCCGCCAACCAGATCCGCGCCCGCCTGCAGACGCTGAACGACAAGCAGAAGAACGCGAAGCCCAACCCCGAGGGCGGCCGCATCCCGACTGCCGGCGACAAGGAAATGCTGAAAGAACTGCGCCGCCTGCGCAAGCGGGCGGAAGGCAGCGGCGACACATCCCCCGTCACGCAGCCTCAGACCCAAGCCGACAGCGAGTACTGACCTCCACTCCTCATCCGACCATGCACGGCCAGCCCTTCCGCGAACGTCGCGCCCAGCTGGCCCAGCGGCTTGCGCAGGGCGGCGGCGGCATCGCGATCGTGCCGACCGCCGCGGGCCAGACGCGCAACGGCGACAACGAGCACCCGTTCCGCCATGGCAGCCACTTCCACTACCTGACCGGTTTCGACGAGCCGCACAGCTGCCTGGTGCTGCATGCCGACGGCCACACCCGGTTGTTCTGCCACAGTGGCAGCGCCGAGCGTTCGGTGTGGGAAGGCCCGATGCTCGGGCCCGAGGCAGCACCCGAGGCGCTGGGGGTCGACCAGGCCTTCCCGATCGAGCGGCTGGACGAGCTGCTGCCCGACCTGATGGGCCGCGAGCGCAACGTCTGGACCCTGTTCACCGTGCCGACCCCGCTCGACCAGCGCCTGCCGGGCTGGCTGGCGCAGGCGCGCGCGCGGGCCGGGCTGGGCGTCGAAGGGCCGGTGCACCGCGACCTGGGCGGGCTGCTCGACGAGATGCGGCTGGTCAAGGACGAGGGCGAGATCGCGACGATGCGCCGCGCGGCGCGGATCTCGGCCGGTGCGCATGCGCGCGCGATGCGCTACTGCGCGCAGCGTTTCCACGCCGACCCGGCGGCGGCGGTGCACGAGTACGAGATCGAGGCGGAGCTGCTGCACGAATTCCGCCGCCACGGCGCCAGCGGGCCGGCCTACGAGAGCATCGTCGCGGCCGGCGGCAACGCCTGCGTGCTGCACCATGCCGCCGGCCGCAGCGTGCTGCGGGCCGGCCAGCTGTGCCTGGTGGATGCCGGCTGCGAGCTCGACGGCTATGCGAGCGACGTCAGCCGCACCTTCCCGGCCGACGGCCGCTTCAGCGCGCCGCAGCGGGCGCTGTACGAGGTCGTCGTCGCGGCGCAGCGCGCCGCGGTCGAGCAGACCCGGCCCGGCCTGCGCCAGCGCGATGCGCACGAGGCGGCGGTGCGGGTGCTGGCGCAGGGCATGCTGGACCACGGCCTGCTGGCGCGCGAGCGGCACGGCGACGTCGACGCGGTGATGGCCAGCGGCGCCTACCGGCGCTTCTTCATGCACGACACCGGCCACTGGCTGGGCCGCGACGTGCACGACGTCGGCGAGTACCTCGCACTCGACGAACCGGCCTTCGACCAGCCGGACTTCCGCGGCGGCCGCGTCGTGCGCGCGCCATCGCGCCGCCTGCAGTGCGGCATGGTGGTGACGCTGGAGCCGGGGCTGTACGTGCAGCCGGCCGCCGACGTGCCGGAAGCGTTCTGGAACATCGGCATCCGCATCGAGGACGATGCGGTGCTGACGCCGGGGGGCTGCGAACTGATCAGCCGCGGCGTGCCGGTGGATGCGGATGCGATCGAAGCCTGGATGAACCCATGAACGTCAGCGATGCCCTGCCGGCCGGCGAACTGGCCAGCCTGTTCGAGCTGGCGCCGGTGTCGCTGTGGCTGGAGGACTACAGCGCGCTGCACGCCACCTTCGCGCGCTGGCGCGCCGCCGGCGTCGGCGACCTGCGCGCCCACCTGCACGCCGACCGGCGCCGCGTGGCCGAGTGCTCGGCCTGCCTGCGCGTGCTGCAGGTCAACCGCCGCACGCTCGAGCTGTACGGCGCGCGCGACCTGGCGCACCTGGTCGAGCACCTGCCGCAGGTGTTCCGCGACGACATGTTCGAGCAGCACGTCGAGGAGCTGGTGGCGCTGTGGGAAGGGCGCACGCGCTTCACCAGCCACACCGTCAACTACACGCTGGACGGCACGCGGCTGGACATCGTGCTGAACGCGCACGTGCTGCCCGGCCACGAGGCCACCTGGGACCGCGTGCTGCTGTCGATCGAGGACGTGACCGAGCGCAGCCGCGCCACGCGTGCGCTGCGCCTGAGCGAGCTGTATGCGCGCGGCCTGTTCGAGCATTCGCCGGTGTCGCTGTGGGTCGAGGACTTCAGCAGCGTGAAGCGGCTGCTCGACGAGGCGCGCTCGCAGGGCATCAGCGACTTCCGCGTCTTCACCGACGTGCACCCCGAGTTCGTCAGCCGCTGCCTGCAGGAGATCCGCGTGATCGACGTGAACCGGCAGACGCTGCACATGTTCGGCGCGCCGGACAAGGACACGCTGCTGCGCGGGCTGGGCGACGTGTTCCGCGACGACATGACGGCGCATTTCGCCGAGCAGTTGCACGAGCTGTGGAACGGCAAGACGACGCACCAGCGCGAGGTGGTGAACTTCACGCTGGCGGGCGACAAGCTGCACGTCTACCTGCAGTTCTCGGTGCTGCCGGGGCACGAGGACAACTGGGACCTGGTGCTGATCTCGCTGACCGACATCACGGCGCGCAAGCAGGCCGAGGCCTACCTGGAATTCCTGGGCAAGCACGACCCGCTGACCAAGCTGCGCAACCGCGCGTTCTTCGTCGACGAGATCAACCGGCTGGAGCGCAAGGGGCCCTGGCCGGTGACGGTGGCGATCGCCGACCTGAACGGGTTGAAGTTCGTCAATGACACGCATGGGCATGCGGCTGGCGACGCGCTGCTGCGGCGTGCCGGCGAGGTGCTGACGAAGGCGATCGACAAGCCGATGTGCGCGGCGCGCATCGGTGGCGACGAGTTCGCGCTGCTGATGCCGGGCACCGAGGCGCGCGGCGCGGCGCAGGTGCTGGAGCGGCTCGCGTCATTGGTGGAGCTGAACAACCAGTTCCACGGCGCGCCGTCGCTGAGCTTCGCGATCGGCACCGCGACCTGCGAGTCGGGCGGTCGCATCGAGGCCGCGGTGAACGAGGCCGACCATGCGATGTATGCGTCGAAGAAGGCGTTCTATGCGGGAGGGGAGATGGATCGGCGCAAGGGGGTGTGATTCCTGCCGGCCGGGTTGCGCCTCGTAACGAGCAGGTCCCCACCCTCGCCCACAATCCCCGCATGTCCCAGATCCTGATCCTTGCGGGCGCCGCGATCTATGGCGTGCTCGGCACGCTGCACCTTGCCTGCACCTTCTTCACCACCAGGTTCGACCCGCGCGATGCCAACGTCGCACGTGCGATGCGCTCGACCTCGCCGCGGCTGACGCGCGACACGACGATGTGGAAGGCATGGATCGGCTTCAACGCGAGCCACAGCCTGGGCGCGATGCTGTTCTCGGCGGTCTACCTGCTGCTCGCGGCGACGCACATGGAGGTGCTGCGCCACACCCCGACGCTGGTGTGGCTGGCAGGCCTCGCGAGCGCCGCCTACGTGGTGCTGGCGATCCGCTACTGGTTCAAGATCCCGCTCGCCGGCACGGCCCTAGCCACCTCGTGCTTCGTCACCGGTGCGCTGACGATGTCGCTCGGCTACTGACCGACCTCAGGCACGCCCTTTCAGCCGCGCCGCCACGCGCCGCGCCGCTGCGTGCCCGTGGAAGTACGCTTCCTCGAACACCGAATACGCCGACAGGTCAGCATGCGCGAACTGCACGCGCCCGCCTGCACCGCCATCGCGCGCCAGCGCCGCCAGCGCCGCGCTGCCGCGCACGCCCGGCAGCGGGATGCTCATCGCATGGCCGTAGCGCATCAGGTCGACCCGCACCAGCTTGTCGCCCAGGTCGGCATGCGCCTCGCCCAGGTTCTGCACCACCGCCTGCGCCCAGGCCTGCCACGGCTGCTCCAGCAGGCGCTTGCGCTGCGCGAGCAGCTGCGCCTCGTTGTCGCCGCCCAAGGCCCAGTACGCCGTCAGCACCGTCGGGCCGGGGTAGGCCCGCGTGCTCTGGTGCATCGCGTCGACATAGCCGAGCGTGCTGCTGCCGTACAGCACGTTGTCCCAGGACGGCGGCGCGCCGGGCAGGTCCTGCAGTGCATCCGACAACTGCAGGTTCGCGACCAGCCAGGGTGCGTGCCGCATCTGCGCCACCGCCGCCTTCAAGGCGGTCGGCGGCGTGCGCAGCACCCGGCCCGCGATGAACAGCGGCGTCGCCAGCACCGCGTGCGCGGCCGTCCAGCGCTCGGCGCGCTGCGCCTTCACGTTCCACAGGTCCAGCACCACCTCGTGCCGCCCCTCCTCGAGCGCCAGCGCGACGCAGCCATCGTGCAGCCGCCCGCTGAGCGGCGCGGCCAGCCGCTGTGCCAGCCAGGCATTGCCTTCCGGCCAGGTCAGCACGCCCTCGTCGTGCGCCCGCGCGTCGTCGCCCGGTGCATGGAAACCGTGCCGGCTCGCGAAGTAGTGCAGGCCGGCCCAGGCCGACACCTGCGCCGCGCCGGCCCCGTAGTCGTCGCGGCAGCAGTAGTCGAGGTACCAGCGCAGCGGCAGCGCGGTGACGCCCTGCTCGTCGAGCCAGCGTGCGAAGGTGACGCCGTCCAGCGCCTGCATCGCCGGCGTCCACGCAGAACGCGCGGTCGGCAGCATGAAGGTGCCCGGCGGCCCGACCTGGGACACCAGGTCGGCAAAGCGCCGGTACTGCGCCAGCGTCGCATCGCGCTGCGCCTCGGGCAGCGCGACCACAGGCGGCAGCAGGCCCTCGTGCCAGTGGCCGTCGATGAAGAGGCGTTCCTGCGGGCTGTGGCACAGGTGGCGCTCGTCATGGACCGCGCGGCCGCCCTCGGTGCGGCGCAGCCCCAGCGACTCCAGCAGCTCGATCAGTTCGACCGCATCGTCGCCGGGCACCGGCAGGTAATGCGCGCCGAGCGGGCAGGCCATGCCGCCCATGCGGTGGCCGCGGCTGTTGCCGCCGGCCGTGTCCTCCAGGTCGAACAGGTGCACGTCGTCGATGCCGGCCTGCGCCAGCGTGCGCGCGCACGCCAGCCCGGCGATGCCGGCACCGACCACCAGCACGCCGGCGCGCTTGTGCAC